>NZ_JBFBJK010000015.1:0-237922 GCF_040686095.1 Streptomyces sp. NPDC086554 | reverse complement strand
CCGGGAGCTGGGGCTGGTCCCCGGCGACGTATTCGCCCTCGGCCTTCCGCCTGCGGTGGCCGGTGCCGTCGGTGACGGACTCGCCACGGGGGGGCTGCGTCCCGTCGGTGCGGGTGGCGCCCCCGGCCGGGGCGGCGGCCGGAGCCGGGGCCTCGGCGGCGGGCGCCGGAGCGGCGGGGGCCTCGGCGGCCGGGGCCGGAGCGGCCGCCGGGGCGGGCTCGGCGGCCGGAGCCGGGGCGGCAGCGGGCGCACCGCTGCCGTCGTCGATGACGGCCAGCTCGGCGCCGACCTCGACCGTCTCGTCCTCGGCGACCTTGATGGACGCCAGGACGCCGGAGGCCGGCGACGGGATCTCGGTGTCGACCTTGTCGGTCGACACCTCGAGCAGCGGCTCGTCGGCCTCGACGCGCTCGCCCTCGGCCTTCAGCCAACGGGTGACAGTGCCCTCGGTGACGCTCTCGCCGAGCGCCGGAAGGGATACGGAAACCGCCATGGTTTCAGTTGCTCCTTACGAAATTGCGGAAGTCTAGGTCGTCGCGCCCGAAAAACTGAGGGGCTCAGTCGTGGGAGTGCAGCGGCTTACCGGCCAGGGCCAGATGGGCCTCGCCCATCGCCTCGTTCTGCGTCGGGTGGGCGTGGATGAGCTGCGCGACCTCGGCCGGCAGCGCCTCCCAGTTGTAGATCAGCTGGGCTTCGCCGACCTGCTCGCCCATGCGGTCGCCGACCATGTGGACGCCGACCACGGCACCGTCCTTGACCTGGACGAGCTTGATCTCGCCCGCGGTCTTGAGGATCTTGCTCTTGCCGTTGCCCGCCAGGCTGTACTTGAGGGCGACGACCTTGTCCGCGCCGTAGATCTCCTTGGCCTTGGCCTCGGTGATGCCCACGGAGGCGACCTCGGGGTGGCAGTACGTCACCTTCGGCACGCCGTCGTAGTCGATCGGGACGGTCTTGAGACCGGCCAGGCGCTCCGCCACCAGGATGCCCTCGGCGAAGCCGACGTGCGCGAGCTGGAGGGTCGGAACCAGGTCGCCCACGGCCGAGACGGTCGGGACGTTGGTCTGCATGTACTCGTCGACCAGGACGTAGCCGCGGTCCATCGCGACGCCCTGCTCCTCGTAGCCGAGACCGGCGGAGACCGGGCCGCGGCCGATGGCGACCAGAAGCACCTCGGCCTCGAAGGTCTTGCCGTCGGCGAGGGTCACGCGGACGCCGTCCTGCGTGTACTCGGCCTTCTCGAAGAAGGTGCCGAGGTTGAACTTGATGCCGCGCTTGCGGAACGCGCGCTCAAGAAGCTTCGAGGAGTTCTCGTCCTCGACCGGCACGAGGTGCTTGAGGCCCTCGACGACGGTCACCTCGGCCCCGAAGGACTTCCACGCCGAGGCGAACTCGACGCCGATGACGCCGCCGCCCAGGATGATCGCGGACTTCGGTACGCGGTCCATGACCAGGGCGTGGTCCGAGGAGATGATGCGGTTGCCGTCGATCTCCAGGCCCGGCAGCGACTTCGGCACGGAGCCGGTCGCGAGGAGCACGTGGCGGCCTTGGACGCGCTGGCCGTTCACATCGACGGAGGTCGGGGACGACAGACGGCCCTCGCCCTCGATGTACGTCACCTTGCGCGAGGCGATGAGTCCCTGCAGGCCCTTGTAGAGGCCCGAGATCACGTCGTCCTTGTACTTGTGGACGGCCGCCATGTCGATGCCCTCGAAGGTGGCCTTCACACCGAACTGGTCCGCCTCGCGAGCCTGGTCGGCGATCTCACCGGCGTGCAGCAGCGCCTTCGTCGGGATGCAGCCGTTGTGCAGGCAGGTGCCGCCGACCTTGCCCTTCTCGATCAGGGCGACGTCCAGGCCCAGCTGCGACGCGCGCAGTGCCGCGGCGTAACCGCCGCTACCGCCGCCGAGGATCACTAGGTCGAAAACGGTGCTGGCGTCGTTCGCCACGTCACGTCCTCCATGCATGTGCGCCGTACGCCGGTCGGCGATGACCGGTCGGCGGCTGGTATCGGCCGCTCTTGTTTCGGCCCTGTGGTGGGGGCCCTGTCCTGCCGAGAACCCATCTTCGCACTTGTCGGCGGGAGGTGGGACGGCGGGCCGGGCTGTGAGACGTCTGATTCGACACGTCTGTGGGTTACCAAGGCGTACGAACGTACGGATTTCGTTGTGGGCGAAACCGCGCGGGGCCCCGGACGCACACGACGTCCGGGGCCCCACGCAACGTACGCAAATCAGCCGAGGTCGCCCGCGGCCGTGCGCTCGGCGAGCCGGACCAGGGTGCGGACCGCGGTGCCGGTGCCGCCCTTGGGCGTGTAACCGAACGGGCCGCCCTCGTTGTAGGCCGGGCCCGCGATGTCCAGGTGCGCCCAGGTGATGCCCTCGCCCACGAACTCCTGCAGGAAGAGACCGGCCACCAGACCGCCGCCCATGCGCTCGCCCATGTTGGCGATGTCGGCGGTGGGGGAGTCCATGCCCTTCTTCAGGTGCTCGGGCAGCGGCATCGGCCAGGAGGGCTCGCCCGCTTCCTCGGAGACGTCGTGGATCGCGGCGCGGAACGCGTCGTCGTTGGCCATGATGCCGAAGGTGCGGCTGCCGAGCGCCATCATCATCGCGCCGGTCAGCGTCGCCACGTCGACGATCGCGTCGGGCTGGTCCTCGGACGCCTTGGCGATCGCGTCGGCCAGGACCAGACGGCCCTCGGCGTCGGTGTTGAGCACCTCCACCGTCTTGCCGCTGTACATCCGCAGGACGTCGCCGGGGCGGGTCGCCGAGCCGGACGGCATGTTCTCGGCGAGGGCGAGCCAGCCGGTGACGTTCACTTCGAGGCCCAGACGCGCGGCGGCGACGACGGCGGCGAAGACCGCGGCCGCGCCACTCATGTCGCACTTCATGGTCTCGTTGTGACCGGCGGGCTTCAGCGAGATGCCGCCCGAGTCGTACGTGATGCCCTTGCCGACGAAGGCGAGGTGCTTCTTCGCCTTGGACGACGTGTACGACAGCTTCACCAGGCGCGGCGGGGCCTCCGAGCCGACGCCGACACCGAGGATGCCGCCGAAGCCGCCCTTGGTGAGCGCCTTCTCGTCCAGGACCTGGACCTTGATGCCGTGCTCCTTGCCGGCCGCGGTGACGACGGCGGCGAAGGCCTCGGGGTTCAGGTCGTTCGGCGGGGTGTTGATGAGGTCGCGGCAGCGGTTGAGCTCCTCGGACACGGCGATGGCGCGCTCGATCGCGGCCTTGTACGCCTTGTCGCGGGGCTTGCCGCCGAGCAGGGCGATCTCGGCGAGCGGACTCTTGGAGTCCTTGCCGTTCTTGCCCTTCGCGGAGCCGTTCTCCTTGTACGCGTCGAACGAGTACGCGCCGAGCAGCGCGCCCTCGGCGATTGAACCTGCGTCCTCGGCGTCCTCGGTGGGCAGCGCGAAACCGGCCTTCTTCGAGCCGGACAGGGCGCGCGCGGCGGTGCCTGCGGCGCGGCGCAGGGCGTCGGTGCCGTACGTCTCGTCCTTCTCCGGCACCGTGCCGAGACCGACCGCGACGACGACCGGCGCCTTGAAGCCGGAGGGTGCGGGCAGCTTGGTCACCTCGCCCTCGGCGCCCGAGGCACCGAGGGTCTCCAGGACGGACGCGAGCTTGCCGTCGTACGCCTTGTCCACGGACTCGGCGCCGGGCGCTACAACCGCGCCCTTGGCGCCCTTCGCTACGCCGACGACGATCGCGTCGGCACGCAGGCCGGACGCGGCGGCGGTGCTGAGAGTCAGAGCAGTCACGGTGGTGAATTCTCGCTTCCGTTGAGTTCCTTGGCCGATGGGGTTGGGTCGACCGGGCCCGGCGCCGGTCTGGAACGGGCCGGAAGGGCGCCGGACATGAGCCTACGCGCGTCGTGCCGATTCGATCGTGCCAGCGCAGATTCATCCGAACGTGTCGTCGTTTTCATGTTTGGCACGGGCGTTCGCGATGGTGTACGCAGTGTGAGCGGGCCGTCGCACAGCGACCCCTCCGGTGCGGTGAGCCCGCGTCACCTCCCGTACGGTGAGCCCGTGTCAGCCGAATCCGCCGCACCGACGTCCTGGAACCCCTCGGGGACTTCGACTTCGCGGTGAACGAGCAGTGCGCGCAGTACGCGTCCCTCAGCTCCCTCAGCCGAGGGCTAGGACGACCAGGGCCGTCGTCGCGGCGGTCTCGGCGAGGGCGCCGAAGACGTCGCCGGTGATGCCGCCGAAGCGGCGGACACAGTGGCGAAGCAGCAGTTCGGCGGCGCAGACCGCGAGGACGACCGCGGCCGCGTACTGCACGGTCTCGTACGTTCCGAAGGGCACGGCGGCGGCCGCTGCGGCCGCGGCGACGGCGGCAGCCGTGAGCAGCGCGGCGTTCCGCGGGACGGTGCCCGCCACGGCGGCGCCGAGGCCCTCCGGGCGGGCCGGGGGAACACCCGTGCGGGCGGCCAGGGTGAGGGCGAGCCGGGCCGCCGCCGCGGAGACGACGGCGGCGAGGGCGCCGCGGGTCCACGAGGTTTCGTAGAGCTGGAAGAGGACGGCGACCTGGGCGAGCAGCACGAAGAGCAGCGTGATGACGCCGAAGGGCCCGACGTCGGACTGCTTCATGATCCGCAGGGCGTCGTCGGCGGGCTTGGCGCTGCCGAGACCGTCGGCGGTGTCGGCGAGGCCGTCGAGGTGGAGGCCGCGGGTCAGCGCGGCGGGGGTTGCGGCGGTCGCTGTGGCGGCGAGGAGGGGGCCCGCGCCGAGGGCTATGAGTGCACCGCCGAGTGCCGCGGCGAACAGCCCCACTGTGACGCCGGCCAGGGGAGCGCAGAGCATCCCGGCACGGGCGGCCTCGCGGTCCCAGCGGGTGACTGTGACCGGCAGCGCGGTGAGGGTGCCGAAGGCGAAGCGTGGGCCGTCGGCGGGGGAGGTTCGGGGCACCGCGGAAGGTTATACCGCGGGGTGATCGGGTGGGTGGGCGGGAGAGATCCGCCGCGAAGCGGCGGCATAGGAGAACCCCCACTCAGCCGCAGGGGAATGCGGCAGGACAACCCCCGGCCCAGGATGGCCCCATGGCCGACTGGTGGTACCGGAACATCACGGAGCCGGGAAAGCTCCCGCTGCTCCTGGCCCTGCTCTCCTTCGTCGTCACGTTTCTCGTCACCCGGACCATCACCCGCCTCATCCGCGCGGGCAAGGGCCCCTTCCGGAACATCAGCACCGGCGACGTACACATCCATCACGTCGTACCCGGCATCTTCCTCATGCTCGTAGGCGGCTTCTGGGCCGTCGCCGCGGGCAGCCACAGCCTGGGGCCGATGCTCGCGGCGGTCATGTTCGGGGTCGGCGCAGGACTCGTCCTGGACGAGTTCGCGCTGATCCTCTACCTCGACGACGTCTACTGGGGCGAACAGGGCCGCAAGAGCGTCGAGGTGGTGATGCTCACCGCGGCCCTGGTGGTGCTCATCCTCACCGGCTTCACCCCGTTCGGCGTGAACGACATGTCGCCCGATGAGCGGAGCAACCGCGCCGCGCTCGCCCTGAACGTCGCCTTCAACTGCTGCTGTGCCCTGATCGCGCTGGTCAAGGGCAAGCTCCAGACGGCGCTGATCGGCATGGTGATCCCGCTGGTCGCGCTGGTGGGCGCGATCCGCCTCGCCCGCCCGGGATCGGCATGGGCCAGACGCTTCTACCGCAACCGGCACCGCGCCCGCGCCCGGGCGGGCCTGCGCGCCTACCGCCACGACCGCCGCTGGGCGGGCCCGCGCCGCAAGGTTCAGGACTGGATCGGCGGCAAGCCCGACACGGAACTCGCGCGCCCGCGCCGCTGAAGCACCGCCGAGCAGCCGCACAGCACGAGCACGGCCGCGATCGCCGCCAAGTGCTCCTTGCCCGCGAGGTTGCTCTTGACGAAGACCTCGATCACCATCACGGCGATCACCAGCGACCCCGTGAACCACGCCCGGTACCGCCAGCACACATAGACCGCGAGCCCCACCACGGCCGCGGACGGACCGGTGTCGACGACCTGCGCGTCGGACGCCGGAAGCCCCAGCGGGTGGCCGGGACCCCATGCGACGCCCACGCGCGCGTAGAGCGTGCCCGCGAGGGTGGCCGCGTAGCCGATGAGGAGCGTGCGCCACCAGCCGACGCAGATCTCGGCGATGCCGAACACCAGCAGGATCTGCGCGAGCGCGCCCCAGACGGGCAGGTCGAGCGCGGGTACGAAGAGCGAGAGCGGGGTCCGGATCAGGGCCAGCCAGAGCGGGTCCTCGGCCCGTACGGAACCGATGTTCTGGATGAACTGATAGCCCCAGGGCTGGTTCTGGACGAACTGGCACAGGGCGGTGAGACAGACCGCGGCGAGCGTCATCGGCGCGGCCCGCCACCGCCGGGCCGCGATCCCGTCCCGCACGGCGGAGTACAGCGGCCCCCACTCGTCGCGTGCCATGCGGGACAGGGACGGGGCGCTCATCGTCGGGACTCCAGATGCTTGCGGTGCAGCCACTTCGGCAGGCCCGGCGCTTCCAGGAAGCCCTCCGCGCGGGCCGACGCGATGCCGATGCGCGGCAGGTCGCCGCTCTTCTCGAAGAGAAGGAAGCGCGGCTCCCAGATCGGGCGGTACTTCGCGTTGGCCCGGTACAGCGACTCGATCTGCCACCACCGGGAGAAGAAGGTGAGCAGCGAGCGCCACAACCGCAGGACCGGGCCCGCGCCGAGCCGCGAGCCACGTTCGAAGACGGACCGGAACATCGCGAAGTTCAGCGACACCTGAGTGACGTTGATCTCCGGGGCGCGCTGGAGCAGCTCGATGACCATGAACTCCATCAGGCCGTTCTCGGAGTCGCGGTCGCGCCGCATCAGGTCGAGGGAGAGCCCGCGAGGCCCCCAGGGAACGAAGGAGAGCACCGCTCTCAACTCGCCTTCCCCATCGGTGCATTCGAGCATCACGCACCGCCCGTCGGAAGGATCGCCGAGCCGCCCGAGCGCCATGGAGAAGCCGCGCTCGGTGGCCCCGTCGCGCCAGTCGTCGGCGCGCTCGAGGAGGTACGCCATCTCGTCGGCCGGAATGTCCTCGTGACGGCGGATCCGCACCTCGTACCCGGCCCGCTTGACCCGGTTGTACGCCTGCCGGACGGTGCGCATGGCCCGACCCTCCAGCGTGAAGTGTTGATCAGGGGCTCCGCCCCGGGCGGCGGTCTCGACGATGGCTTCGTCGCCCAGTTCGAGGGCGTCGAGTCCGTGCCGCGCGTAGATCGTGCCCGCCTCCTCGCTCGCCCCCATCACGGCCGGGATCCAGCCGTGTTCGCGGGCGTCGGCGAGCCATGGCTCGATGGCGCCGGGCCAGGCCTCCGGATCCCCGATGGGATCACCGGAGGCCAGCGAGACGCCCCCGATCACCCGGTAGGCGACTGCCGCCTTGGCGCTCGGCGACCACACGACGCTCTTCTCGCGGCGCAGCGCGAAGTACCCGAGCGAGTCGCGCTCCCCGTACTTGTCGAGCAGCCCGTGCAGCTTGGCCTCGTCGTCCTCGGTGAGCGGGTCGACGGCCTTGCGGGAGCGGAAGGCGGCGTACAGCACGGCGAGCAGGAGGAGCGTGCTGAGCACGTTGATGCTGACGTTGACCCAGCCGGGCGTGGCGATGCCCTCGAACCGCTTGTCGTCGGCGGCGAGCGAGACGAGCCGCATGGTGCCGTAGCGCCAGCGGTCGAGGAAGGTCGAACGGTAGTCGTCGTGCGCGTGGTTGGTGACGGTGACCAGGAGCGCGGCGATCAGTGAGGTCACGAGAAGACCGCCGGCCGCGACGGCCGCGGCGAGCTTCGGATTCGACCGGTCGCCCTTGGCGTAGAACTCCCGGCGCCCGACGATCAGCGAGGCGACGAAGGCGGTGGTCAGGACGAGGGAGATCCAGTTCTGCGCGTGCTGACGGATCTCCGGGAAGACCATCGCGAACGCGAAGAGAAGAAGAAAGAGCCCACTGAGTACGAGGTTGAGAATCCAGGCGGCGCGTTTGCGGCGGCGCATCGTGATGGCCAGGAACATCGTGAACGCCCCCGAGGCGAACCCTGCCGTCAGCAGATACGGGGTGAAGTAGTTCTCGGTGTTGTGCCGCCGCAGATCCTGCCCCAGGGAGACCCAGACCGCGCTCAGAAAGTTGATGAAGGTGACGGCGCGCAAGTACCAGACGCTGAAGCCCGCAGCGATCCGCCGATTACGTGCAGAAGTAACATTCGGCTCATCTCCCATGAAGAGGGATCATATGGGCCGTGATGTCCGAGTTGCGGGCAGGCGTTCCGTACGGCGGCGCCCCCGGCTACTCCGCGTCCGGCACCGCCGGTTCAGGCGCAGGCGCCCGCTCCGGCAGCTCCGCGGACAGCGCGGCCGCAGCCCGCACCAAGGGAAGTGCAAGGAGCGCCCCCACCCCCTCGCCCACCTTCACGCCCTGCTCGAGCACCGGATCGAGCGCCATCCGGTCAAGGGCCTTGGCCTGCGCCGGCTCCCCGCTCGCATGCCCCGCAAGCCACCAGTCCGGCGCGCGGAAGGCGACCCGCTGGGCCACCAGAGCGGCCGCCGAAGCCACAACGCCGTCAAGAATCACGGGCGTACGCCGCACCGCGCACTGCAACAGGAACCCGGTCATCGCGGCGATGTCCGCCCCGCCCACCGCCGCGAGCAGCTCCAGCTGGTCCCCGAGCACGGGCCGCGCCCGCCGCAGCGAGTCACGGACCGCCGCGCACTTGCGCATCCACGCCAGGTCGTCGATCGGCGAGCCGCCCCGCCCGGTCACCACGGACGCGTCGGTCCCGCAGAGTGCCGCGACCAGCGTGGCCGCTGGCGTCGTCCCGCCGACGCTCACATCGCCGAGCACGATCAGGTCGGCGCCGGAGTCGGCCTCCTCGTCGGCGACGGCCATCCCGGCCCGCACCGCGGCCTCGGCCTCCTCGGCCGTCAGCGCGTCCTCGATGTCGACGCGCCCCGAACCGCGCCGCACCCGGTGACCCGCCACCTCGGCGGGCAGCTCGGCCGGGTCGCAGTCCAGGGCCATGTCGACGATCCGGACGGGTACGTCGAGCCGGCGCGCGAGCACGGCGACGGGGCTCTCACCGGAGAGCACGGACCGC
This sequence comes from Streptomyces sp. NPDC086554, assembly GCF_040686095.1. Classification (NCBI taxonomy): domain Bacteria; kingdom Bacillati; phylum Actinomycetota; class Actinomycetes; order Kitasatosporales; family Streptomycetaceae; genus Streptomyces; species Streptomyces sp. NPDC086554. The sequence continues at coordinate 228,826 of NZ_JBFBJK010000015.1, read as the reverse complement.
ACGAGCTCGGCAGCGCTGCCCGCGGTCCTGGCGGAGACGTCGAGCTCGGCCACCCCGTGGTCGCCCGCGAACAGGATCACGCGCGGCCGCTCGATCGGCTTGACCGGAACCGACGACTGGGCGGCGGACAGCCACTCGCCCAGTTCGTCGAGACGCCCGAGCGCCCCGGGCGGCACGTTCTGCCGTTCCCTGCGCTCTTCGGCGTCGCGCCGCACCCCGCCGTCGGGGCGCTCGATCAGGTCGGTGAAGTCGTCGAGATTCAGCGAGCTCATTCGCCGAACAGTACCGGGAGGGTCGGGGCCCTGCGCGGTCGCCTCCGTGGTGTCATTGCACCGGTGTCGATCATCCCTTACGTACTGTTTCAAGGGGATTGTCGTCCTGCTCGAACCGCCGGACAGAGGAGACCTCCACCCCCATGGACGCCGCCCACGCCGCCGCAGCCCAGGCCGAGAAGATCCTCGCCGCCCCGCAACCGGCCGCCCGCCGCCACAGGGCACGCGCCCGCGCGATGGGCCGCTTCATCGAGCCCGAGAGCTGGCTGGACGTCGACACCGGACACGGGCACTTCCCCGCCGCCGCCAAGGAGGTCCACCCGTACACCGCCTTCGACGGTCTCGACCGCACCGGGCGAGTGGAGGAGGGCCGCGCGGCGGGCCGCGTGGAGGAGGCGCATCTGGGCCTGCTCGCCGATCTCGCGCCGAGGCTCGCGGGGCGCTACGACGCGCTGAGCATGTTCCACTACCTGGAGCGCAGCGCCGACCCCCGCATCGAACTCATCGCCGCCCGCACGGTGTTGCGGCCCGGCGGCCATCTGATGATCGAGGTCCCCGTCCCGGAGAGCCGGTACGCCAGGCTGCTCGGCAAGGGCTGGATCCGGCCCGAGCCGCACCACCGCATCCCGCCCACCGCGCTGCGGCGCGAGCTGGAGAGCCTCGGCTACACCGTCGTGGCCACCGACCGGCGCGAGCCGCACATCCCGCTCGACCTGACCGCGAGCCTCGCCGTCACCCTCGGCCGCATCCGCGCCGCGGCCCGCCTCGCGATCCCGCTGCTCGCCGCCGCCGCCCTGGCCGACCGGATGCTCGCGCCCGTGGTGAGCCGCACCCGGTTCTCCAACGCCTTCCGGATCATCGCCCGCAGAAACCCGGACGCGTGAGCTGCGAGCCGCCCGGTCAGCCCCGCAGGACGAGCGCCTGGCCCGCCACGACCATCAGGACCTGCTCGCACTCCGCCGCGAACGCCGTGTTGAGGCGGCCCAGTTCATCGCGGTAGCGGCGGCCCGACGCGGTCGCGGGGACGATGCCCGAGCCGACCTCGTTCGAGACGGCGACGACCGTGCGCCGGGTCGACCGCACCGCGTCCGTGAGCTCGGCGACCCGCTTGCGAAGGGCACGCTCGCCGCCGCCCGCCCACTCGGCGTCGTCCCACGCGTTCACCTCGTCCATCGCGTACGTCAGCCACAGCGACAGGCAGTCGATGAGCAGGGGAGGCCCGTTCACGCCGAGCAGCGGAACAAGATCACAGGTCTCGGCGGTGCTCCACGAACCGGGCCGCCGCTCGCGGTGCGCGCTCACCCGGTCCGCCCATTCGGAGTCACCGTTCCTGGTCCCGCCCGTCGCCACGTACAGCACATCGGGGAACGCCTCAAGACGGCGCTCGGCCTCCACCGACTTCCCCGACCGGGCACCGCCCACGACGAGGGTGCGCCGCGGCACATCCGGTACGTCCTCGTAGGCGCCGACCACCAGCGTCGAACCGTCCGGCACGGCCCGTGCACCGGCGGCCGCGAGCCTGCGCCTCAGCTCAGCACCCGGCGGCACCTCGTCGCTCAGATGGACGGCGATGATGTCCGTCGTCGGACCGACGGCGCCCGCCGCCCGCAGCCGGGCGAGCCCGTCGGGGCGCCCGATGACATCGGCCACGACCATCTCGTACGCGGGATGCTCGCCCGGCACTCCGGAGGGCGCGCCGCCCGGCGGCAGATACAGCAGCCGCTCGCCGTCAGGTCCTGTCACCTCGTACCCCGTCCCGGGGTGGTCCATCGCCACCGCGCGCACCCGGTGCCCGGTGAGCAGCGCGAGCTCACGCCCGTCGGGCACCCGGCCCGGCTGCGGCAGACCGGCCGGTACCTCCACCGATGGGCCGTCGTGCGGATGGGAGAGGAGAACCTGGCGTACGCCGCCGAGCGTGTGCCCGGAGCGGGCGGCCGCGAGGGCGGCGCCAGGGGTGAGGTCGAGCAGCAGAACGCCGTCGACGAGGAGCGCGGTCGCGGCGCGTGCGGCGTCGCCGAGCGCCGTCGCGCAGGCCGCGCACGGGCAGCCTGGGACGGGCAGGCCTTCGGGGGCGCCGGTGCCGAGCAGAGTCAGTTCCACGAGAAGATCCTCCCGCGTCACCGCGAGCGCCGCTCGCCCGGATAGGTGGTCCGGCGGATTCCCGGCAGTCGGGACGCGCCCGAAGGGGCGCGGGGCTGTGACATGTGCGGCTCCGCCGCGTGGGAGACCAGCCGCGACGTACCTCAGATGCCGTACCGGACTCGCAGCGGAGCGCATAGGCTTCAAGCGGCTTGAGACAGCTGTCGGACCATCGGGAGGCTGGCATGGCGGCATGGACGTGGCGGTTCGAGAAGGCGGACGGGACGGAGGTCCAGCCCGCTCTGACGCCCGAGGAGTTCACGACTCAGGGCGACGCGGAGTCCTGGGTCGGCGAGTACTGGAAAGAGCTCGCCGACGGCGGCGCCGACCAGGTGTCGCTCTTCGAGGACGCGAACAAGATCTACGGGCCGATGAGCCTGCACGCGCAGGGCGCGGCGCAGGACTGAGCCGGGCCTGAACGTGAGGGAGGGGGGGGGGGGGGGGCCCCCCCCCCCCCCCCCGCCCCCCGGCCCCCCCCCCCCCGCCGCCGGCGGGGGTTTTATGCCCGCGCCCCCCCGACCTAACCAACGCCGGGGTGGGCCGCCCCCGGGGGGGGGGGGGGGGGGCCCGCCCCCCCCCCCCCCCCCCACGTCCCGCTACATCTCGCCGAGCGTGACGTCGACGGTCTTCTCCGCGCCGTCCCGCACGTACGTCACCTCCGTCTTGTCGCCCGGCTGCAGCCCGGCGAGGGCCTCGGAGAGCGAGGTGATCGTGGTGATGTCGGCGTCGCCCACCTTGGTGATGATGTCGCCGGTCCGGATGCCGGCATCGGCCGCCGCACCGTCCTGCTGCTCATCGACCACCGCCACACCCGCGGGCTTGTAGTCGTCACCGAGCACGGTGCGTCCCGTGATGCCGAGCGCGGCCCGGCCCGAGTCGGTGACCTTGCCGTCCTTGATGATCTGGTCGGCGACGGTCTTCACCATCGAGGACGGGATCGCGAACCCGATGCCGGGCGCCGCGCTGTCGCCCATGTCCGGGTCGGTCGCGGCGAGCGTCGGGATGCCGATGACCTCGCTGTCGAGATTGACCAGGGCGCCGCCGCTGTTGCCCGGGTTGATCGCCGCGGATGTCTGCACCATGTTGGCGATCGTGGCCCCGGTACCGCCGCCCGAGCGGCCCTCGCTGACGGTCCGCCCGGTGGCGGAGACGATGCCCTGCGTGACGCTGGACGACAGACCCAGCGGCGAACCCATGGCGAGCACGATCTGCCCGACCTCGGCCTTCGACGAGTCGCCGAACTTCGCGGCCTTGAGCCCGCTCGGCACGTCGTCGAGCTTGATGACGGCGAGGTCCTGCTCCGGGTACGCGGCGACGAGCTCGGCACCGAGCGTCAGCTCGCCGGTGGCCGTCGTCACCTTGAAGGTCTGCTCCTTGCCCACGACATGGGCGTTGGTGACGATGTGCCCCTTGTTGTCGTAGACGATGCCGGAGCCGAGGCTGTCGGACGCGTCGATCTGCACGACGGACGGCAGGACGTCCTCGATGACCTGCTGGTAGTCCTCCTGCAGATCGTTCGCGGCAGCGGGCGCGGCCTGCGTGGTGGACTGACCGGAGTCCCCGGAGCCGGAGCTTGAGCAGCCTGCGACGAGGAGCGCGGCCGCAAGGGAGGCGGTCACGGTGACGGCACGGGTACGCGAGACATTCATGCCCCGAGTGTCTCGTTTGCCCGAATGTGTCGCCCTGGGATGCGAGGCAATCGGGTGGGTGGGTGCGAAAGATCCGCCGCGAAGCGGCGGTTCAGTCAGTCCCGTACACCGCAGACATGCAAAAGCGCCGCGACCCGGCGATACGGGTCAGTACGACCTGCCCGCTCCTCCGCGGCCAGCAACGCGGAAAGCTCCGCCTCCGCAGGAGGTGCAGACCCGTCCGGCGCGGTGTCGGTGAAGACCCGCACGCCGTACCAGGCATGCAGCGGCGCGGCGATCCCCGCGAGCGACGCCGTCACCGCGTCGAGCCGATCCGCCCGCGCCTCGATACCGAGCCGGTTCCGGTACGACGTCGAGTCGAACGCGGCCAGCGCCCCCGCCCAGTCACCGGCCAGACCCGGCCGCATGGCAAGCGCCTCCGCGTTGCGGACGAGCAGGGAGAGGAGCCCCCCGGGGGCCAGCATCCGGCCGAGGCCCGCGAGCAGCGCGTCCGGCTCCTCGACGTACATGAGCACGCCGTGGCACAGCACCACATCGAAGCTGCCCGGCAGGAAGTGCACCCCGGTCTCGTGCCCGTCGCCCTCGACGATCCGGACCCTCCCGCGGATGCCCTCGGGCTCCGCGTCGAGCGCCGCACGCGCCGCGGCGACCATCGTCGGATCCTGCTCGACGCCCGTCACCTTGTGACCGGCACGCGCGAGCCGCAGCGCCTGCGTGCCCTGGCCCATGCCCACGTCGAGCACCCGCAGCCGCTGCCCCACGGGGAAGCGCCCTGCGATCTGCTCGTCGAGCTGCCGGGACACCAGCTCCTGGCGTACGGCATTGCGCAGGCCGCCCAGCTTCTCCAGCCAGGCGGCCGCTCCGCCGGCGAAACCGCTCAGGGCCGCTCTCCGCGCTTGACCTGCGGCTTGGGCAGTCGCAGTCGGCGCATCTGGAGCGTACGCATCAGGGCGTAGGCGACGGCGCCCTTCTTGCTCTCGTCCGGGAAGCGCTCGGCAAGCCGCTTCTTCAGGCGGAACGCCGTGGTGACCGAGTCCACGATGATCAGGACGATCACGAAGAGCCAGAGCAGCAGCGCGATGTTCTGCAGCTGCGGGATCCGGACCATGCTCAGTACGAGGATGATCACGGCCAGCGGCAGGAAGAACTCGGCGATGCAGAACCGCGAGTCCACGAAGTCACGGGCGAACTTGCGCACCGGACCCTTGTCGCGGGCGGGCAGATAGCGCTCGTCACCGCTGGCAAGCGCCTGACGCTGCTTGTCCATCTGGACACGGCGCTCGTTGCGCTGCCGCTTCGCCGCCTCCTTGCGCGTCACAGGCGTGTTGGCCACGCTGCGGCGCTGGGTCTGGGCCTCACTGCGCTTGGGCGTGGGGCGGCCCTTCGGGGCCTCGGGGTCACGGGGCTGCTGGGAGTCGGTCACCGGGGCCTTGCTCGCCGGGGCCTTCTCGTCCTTGGATCGGCTACGGAACACAAAACCCAAGGGTACGGGGTGCGGACGTGTGGACCCCAGTCCGATGGGGAACGATCCGGCAACACCGGGCGTCTTGATTGTGTGGCTAAGAGGACGTTCCGTGTGGTTTACAAGCGGTTTTCGGGCGGTTCCCGGGGGTGCACCTACTCCCTACGCCTGAGCTTGGCCGCACGCAGTCGTCCTTGGGGATGAGCGCATCCGCACGCGAACAGTGCGGTAATGGATGCAGGGCCCGTACTGTGGGTTCTGTTGCAGTACCTGGAGCTGAGAAGTCCGTCAGAAGGGGGCGCGCGAAGCCCATGAGCGGTGTCATGAAGCGTATGGGGATGATCTTCCGCGCGAAGGCGAACAAGGCCCTTGACCGGGCCGAGGACCCGCGCGAAACCCTCGATTACTCCTACCAGAAGCAGCTGGAGCTGCTGCAGAAGGTGCGCCGTGGTGTGGCCGACGTGGCGACGTCCCGCAAGCGCCTCGAGCTGCAGCTGAGCCAGCTCCAGAAGCAGTCGTCGACCCTGGAGGACCAGGGCCGCAAGGCGCTCGCGCTCGGCCGTGAGGACCTGGCCCGCGAGGCCCTGTCCCGCCGCGCCGCGCTGCAGCAGCAGGTGACGGACCTGGAGACGCAGCACCAGACGCTCCAGGGCGAGGAGGAGAAGCTCACCCTCGCGGCGCAGCGACTCCAGGCCAAGGTCGACGCCTTCCGTACGAAGAAGGAGACGATCAAGGCGACGTACACCGCCGCGCAGGCGCAGACCCGGATCGGCGAGGCCTTCTCCGGCATCTCCGAGGAGATGGGCGACGTCGGCATGGCCATCCAGCGTGCCGAGGACAAGACCGCGCAGCTCCAGGCGCGGGCGGGCGCGATCGACGAGCTCCTGGCCTCCGGCGCCCTCGACGACTCCTCCGGCCTGGCCAAGGACGACATCCAGACCGAGCTGGATCGCCTCTCCGGTGGTACTGATGTAGAGCTGGAACTGCAGCGCATGAAGGCCGAACTGGCCGGCGGCTCGACGCCGAAGCAGGCCATCGAGCCGGGTCAGGGACAGCCCCAGGCCGAGCAGCCGCAGGACACCCCGCGCTTCGACAAGCAGTAGCTCCACATCGGCTCACCGCTCACGTCCGAGGAGGGCGACATGATCGTACGGATCATGGGGGAGGGGCAGGTGAAGCTGGCGGACAGCCACTTCACCGAACTGAACAAGCTGGACGACGAGCTGCTCGAAGAGATGGAGAGCGGCGACGAGTCCGGCTTCCGCAGGACGCTGACCGCCCTCCTCGACAAGGTCCGGGAGCTGGGGGATCCCCTCCCGGACGACGCCCTGGAACCCTCGGAGCTGATCCTCCCCGCCGAGGACGCGACGCTGGACGAGGTCCGCCAGATGCTGAACGACGACGGCCTGATCCCCGGCTGAGGTGCCACGGGGTTCGCCTTGAACGGCGGCGTCGGCTCTCCGGGTGCCTTGATCCGCCGCGTGGCGTCGGCTCTGCGCGCGGCGCCCTGATCCGCCGCCTCATGGCTGAGGCCGTGCCTTGGGCCGGCCCTGAACCGCCGCTTCGCGGCGGATCTTTCCCGCGCACCCAGCGGATCTTTCCCGCCCACCCACCCGATTACCCCGAACCGAGGACCAAATCCCCGGCCCGCAAGCCCGATTACCCCGTAGGAGGTCCGGCCCCCAGGCCCCCGCCCGGTTACCCCGCAGCTTGGGGCGATTCCCCGGCCCGGAAGCCTGATTGCCCGGTGGTTCCCGTCTCCCGGCCCCCCCCGCGCGTGCCTGGTTCCCCCGCAGCTCGGGGCGATTCCCCGGCCGGGAAGCCTGATTGCCCGGTGGCTCCCGTCTCCCGCCCCCCCCGCGCGCGCCCGGTTCCCCCGCAGCTTGGGGCAACCCCCGGCCCGCAAGCCTCCGGTCCCCGGCCCCCCGCAGCTCCGGGTAATCGGGTGGGTGGGTGGGTGGGGAAAACGCCGCGAAGCGGCGGAACGACTCCCGGGCAGGCAAGGGCGGGGCGAGCCGCAAGGCGGTCGACTCCGGGGTGTGGGAAACGGGGTGAGGCGTAAGGCGGTCGACCCCGGGGTGTGGGAAACGGGGTGAGGCGTAAGGCGGTCGACCCCGGGGCACGTAAGGCGGGGTGAGGCGGCTCCGAAAGCAGGCCGAGCCGGCAGACCGGTCCCAGCAGCCCGCAGGGCCCCGTACCGTTTAAGGCGTGACGACTCTCGTGCGAGGCCGCTGTTGGGCCAAGGCGCATCCCTTGGCGGTGGACGGCGCCCTCGCGGCGGCCGTTCTCGTCTGCATGGTCATCGGGTCGTTCGTCGAGCCGTACCGGCACGACGGAGGACCCAGCTGGGGCACCCGCACCCCGGCCACGCTGAGCGTGATCCTGATGGTGCTCGGCGCCACGGCGCTGATCTTCCGCCGCCGCGCCCCCTGGCTCGCGCTCGCCGCGACCTCCACCGTCTCCGTCACCGACCTCGTCACCGGCGAGTACCGCGGTGCCGTTGTGATGAGTGCGGTCGTCGCCCTGTACACCGTCGCCGCCACCACCAACCGCCCCACCACCTGGCGCGTCGGCCTGATCACCATGGCGGGCCTCACCGGCGTGGCGATGGTCGCGGGCCCCCTGCCCTGGTACGCCCAGGAGAACCTCGGCATCTTCGCCTGGACCGGCATGGCCGCCGCCGCAGGCGACGCGGTCCGCAGCCGCCGCGCCTTCGTCGACGCCATAAGGGAGCGCGCCGAGCGGGCGGAACGGACGCGGGAGGAAGAGGCGCGGCGGCGCGTCGCCGAGGAGCGGCTGCGCATCGCCCGCGATCTGCACGATGTCGTCGCGCACCACATCGCCCTGGTCAATGTGCAGGCCGGTGTCGCCGCACATGTCATGGACAAGCGGCCCGACCAGGCCAAGGAAGCCCTCTCCCACGTACGCGACGCCAGCCGCTCCGCGCTCAACGAACTGCGCGCCACCGTCGGCCTGTTGCGGCAGTCCGGCGACCCCGAGGCCCCCACCGAACCGGCCCCCGGCCTGGCCCACCTCGACGACCTCGTCGACACCTTCCGGCACGCGGGCCTCCCCGTGGAGGTGACCCGCGGCGACGCGGAGACGGAGCTGCCCGCCGGGGCCGACCTCGCCGCCTACCGCATCATCCAGGAGGCCCTCACCAACGTGCAGAAGCACGCGGGCGCGGGCGCCAAGGCCGAGGTCAGCGTCGTACGCGTAGGACCGAACATCGAGGTGACCGTCCTCGACGACGGCCCGGGAGCCGGCGCCGAGCCCCGGGCCGTCGTCGAGGACAACGGCGGCGGGCACGGGCTGATCGGCATGCGTGAACGGGTCAGCGCGCTCAGCGGCCGCTGCACCGCGGGCCCCCGCTACGGCGGCGGTTTCCGCGTCCATGCGATCCTGCCCGTCACGGCAAAGCCGGTAATCCCGGCAGAGGGAGGGACCACCGCGTGACGATCCGGGTGCTGCTCGCCGACGACCAGGCACTGCTGCGCAGCGCGTTCAAGGTGCTCGTGAACTCCGAGCCCGACATGGAGGTCGTCGCCGAGGCGTCGGACGGCGCGGAGGCCGTCGAGCTCGCCAAGGCGCAGGCCGCCGACGTGGTCCTGATGGACATCCGGATGCCCGGCACGGACGGTCTCGCCGCCACCCGGCTGATCAGCGCCGACCCCGCCCTGGCCCACGTACGCGTGGTGATGCTGACGACCTTCGAGGTCGATGAGTATGTAGTGCAGTCGTTGCGTGCGGGCGCCTCCGGTTTCCTCGGCAAGGGGGCCGAGCCGGACGAGCTGCTCGGCGCGATCCGCATCGCGGCCGCCGGCGACGCGCTGCTCTCCCCGGCGGCGACCAAGGGCCTGATCGCCAAGTTCCTCGCGCAGGGCGACGGTTCGGACGGTGACGGCGTCGGCGGGGCGCGCGGCGAGCGGCTCGACGCGCTCACCGGGCGCGAGCGCGAGGTCCTCGTCCAGGTCGCGGGCGGGCACTCGAACGACGAGATCGCCGAGCGGCTCGAGGTCAGCCCGCTCACCGTGAAGACCCATGTGAACCGTGCGATGGCGAAGCTGGGCGCCCGCGACCGGGCACAACTCGTCGTCATTGCCTACGAATCGGGCCTGGTACGTCCAAGGGTGGAGTGAGCCGGGGCGCGGTGTACTGCGCCCGCAGTATGCGCCGTATAAGAACGGGACCCGGGAGTGAGGGTTCCCGCCCTGGACATGGCAGATCGTGTAGGGGGCACCGGTCAGGCAACGGTCAGGCACCGGCCTGCGGTGCCCGTTCCTGCGCAGTACGCCACAGAGAGAGACCACCATGTCCTGGCTGTCCCGATTCAGCCTGGCCCAACGGGCCCTGATCGGGCTGATATCGATCGTCGCGCTCGTCTTCGGCGCCATCGCGATCCCTCAGCTCAAGCAGCAGTTGCTGCCCTCCATCGAACTTCCGATGGTGTCCGTCCTGGCCCCGTACCAGGGCGCGTCCCCCGATGTGGTCGAAAAGCAGGTCGTCGAGCCGCTCGAGTCCTCCATCGACGCGGTCGACGGGATCACCGGAATCACCTCCACGGCGAGCGAGGGCAACGCCGTGATCATGGCCCAGTTCGACTACGGCAACGGCTCCGAGCAGCTCGTCGCCGATGTCCAGCAGGCCGTGAACCGCGCCGGGGCCGAACTCCCCGACGACGTCGACCCGCAGGTCATCGCGGGCTCCACCGACGACATCCCGACCGTGGTCCTCTCCGTCACCTCCGACAAGGATCAGCAGGCGCTCTCCGACCGGCTCGACCGCACCGTCGTCCCCGCCATGGAGGACATCGACGGCGTCGGCCAGGTCACCGTCGACGGCGTACGCGACCTCCAGGTCGATGTCACCCCCGACGACAAGAAGCTGGCCAAGGCGGGCCTGACCCCGGCCGCGCTCGGCCAGGCGCTCCAGGCGGGCGGCGCCACGCTCCCCGCGGGCTCCTTCGACGAGGACGGCAAGAACCGCACCGTCCAGGTCGGCGGCGGCTTCACCTCCCTGAAGCAGATCCAGGACCTGATGGTCACCCCCGAGGCCAGGCCCGGGGACCGCCCGGCCAAGCCGGTCCGCCTCGGTGACCTCGCCACGGTGAAGCAGCAGCCGGCGGACGCCACGTCCATCACGCGCACCAACGGCAAGCCCAGCCTCGCCGTCGCGATCACCATGGACCAGGACGGCAGCGCCGTCGCCATCTCCGACGCGGTCAAGGACAAGCTCCCCGACCTCCGCAAGGACCTGGGCGCGGGATCCGACCTGACCGTCGCGAGCGACCAGGGCCCGGCCGTCTCCAAGTCCATCGACGGTCTCACCACCGAGGGCGCGCTCGGCCTGGTCTTCGCGGTCATCGTCATCCTGGTCTTCCTGGCGTCGATCCGCTCGACGCTGGTCACCGCGGTCTCCATCCCGCTCTCGGTCGTACTGGCCCTGATCGTCCTGTGGACCCGCGACCTCTCGCTCAACATGCTCACGCTCGGCGCGCTGACCATCGCGATCGGCCGCGTCGTCGACGACTCGATCGTCGTCCTGGAGAACATCAAGCGCCATCTCGGATACGGCGAGGAGCGCGAGGCCGCGATCATCAAGGCCGTCAAGGAGGTCGCGGGCGCGGTGACGTCCTCGACCCTGACGACGGTCGCGGTGTTCCTCCCCATCGGCCTGGTCGGCGGCATGGTGGGCGAGCTCTTCGGCTCCTTCTCGCTCACCGTCACGGCGGCGCTCCTGGCGTCCCTGCTCGTCTCGCTGACCGTCGTCCCGGTCCTGTCGTACTGGTTCCTGCGCGCCCCCAAGGACGTGCGCGGCGCCGACCCGGACGAGGCCCGCCGCAAGGCCGAGGAGAAGGAGGCGAGGAGCAGGCTCCAGCGCATCTACGTCCCCGTCCTGCGGTTCGCGACGCGGCGCCGCTTCACCAGCCTCGCCATCGCGATCGCGATCCTCGTGGGTACGTTCGGCATGGCACCGCTCCTGAAGACCAACTTCTTCGACCAGGGCGAGCAGGAAGTCCTGACGATCAAGCAGGAGTTGAAGCCGGGCACCAGCCTGGCGGCGTCCAACGCCTCGGCCAAGAAGGTCGAGAAGATGCTGGACGGCCTCGACGAGATCAAGGACTACCAGGTCACGGTCGGCTCGTCCGGTTTCATGGCGGCCTTCGGCGGCTCCACGGACACCAACCAGGCCTCGTACACCCTGACGCTCAAGGACAAGTCGTCGTACGACAAGACCCAGGACCTGGTCGAGGAGGAGCTCGGCAAGCTCTCCGGCATCGGCCAGACGTCCATCGCGGCCGGTGACGGCTTCGGCAGCCAGGACCTGAGCGTGGTGGTCAAGGCCGCCGACGCGGACGTGCTGCGCAAGGCGTCCGACGACGTCCGCGCCGAGGTCGCCGAGATCGACGATGTCACGGACGTCGAGAGCGACCTCTCGCAGAGCATCCCGCGCATCTCGGTCAAGGCCAACTCCAAGGCCGCGGCGGCCGGTTTCGACGACACCACCCTCGGCCAGGCCGTCGCCCAGGCGGTCCGCGGCACGCAGAGCGGCAAGGCGATCCTCGACGACACCGAGCGCGACGTCGTCGTGAAGTCGGCGAAGCCGGCGAAGACGCTGGACGAGCTGCGCAAGCTGAACCTCGGCGCCGTGAAGCTGGGCGACATCGCCGACGTGAAGCTGGTCGATGGGCCGGTCTCGATGACCCGCATCGACGGCGCGCGCGCCGCGACGATCACGGCGAAGCCGACCGGTGAGAACACGGGCGCGGTCAGCGCGGACCTCACCAAGAAGCTCGACGCGCTGAAGCTGCCGGACGGCGCCACGGCGTCCATCGGCGGTGCCTCCGAGGACCAGGACGAGGCGTTCGCCTCGCTGGGCCTTGCGATGCTGGCGGCGATCGCGATCGTCTTCATGCTGCTGGTGGCGACCTTCCGGTCTCTTGCCCAGCCGCTGATCCTGCTGGTCTCGATCCCGTTCGCGGCCACGGGTGCGATCGGCCTGCTGATCGCTACGGACACCCCGATGGGCGTCCCGGCGATGATCGGCATGCTGATGCTGATCGGCATCGTGGTCACCAACGCGATCGTCCTGATCGACCTGATCAACCAGTACCGCAAGCAGGGTCACGGCGTCGTAGAGGCGGTCATCGAAGGCGGCCGCCACCGCCTCCGCCCGATCCTCATGACGGCCCTGGCGACGATCTTCGCTCTCCTCCCCATGGCCCTGGGCATCACGGGCGAGGGCGGCTTCATCGCCCAGCCGCTCGCGGTGGTGGTGATCGGCGGCCTGATCACCTCGACCCTCCTCACCCTCCTCCTCGTCCCGACGCTGTACGCGATGCTGGAACTCCGCAAGGAGCGGCGCCGCGCTAAGCGCGAGGCAAAGCGGGCGAAGAAGGCGGGCGTCCCGCCTCAGGCCGCCCCCGATGCGGGCGACCCGGAGCCGGCTCAGGTGTAGTTCTCTGCCTGCGGGCGCCCACCCCGCAGCAGCGCTTCGGGAGCGACCCGAGAACGCCGTAAGGGGCGCCCGCAATGGCGGACGCCCCTTACGTACGAGAAAAGGCAGGACTACGGAAGCGCCAGCATCCGCTCCAGGGCCAGCTTCGCGAACTGCTCGGTCTCGCGGTCGACCTCGATCTGGTTGACGAGGTTCCCCTCGGCAAGCGACTCGAGCGCCCAGACCAGGTGCGGCAGGTCGATCCGGTTCATGGTCGAGCAGAAGCAGACCGTCTTGTCGAGGAAGACGATCTCCTTGTCCTCGGCGGCGAAACGGTTGGCCAGGCGGCGTACGAGATTCAGCTCGGTCCCGATGGCCCACTTGGAGCCGGCAGGGGCCGCCTCCAGGGTCTTGATGATGTGCTCGGTCGAGCCGACGTAATCGGCCGCGGCCACGACCTCGTGCTTGCACTCCGGGTGCACCAGGACGTTCACACCGGGAATCCGCGCCCGCACGTCCTCGACCGACTCCAGCGAGAAGCGCCCGTGCACCGAGCAGTGCCCGCGCCAGAGGATCATCTTCGCGTCCCGCAGCTGCTCGACGGTCAGGCCGCCGTTCGGCTTGTGCGGGTTGTAGACCACACAGTCGTCGAGCGAGAAGCCCATGTCGCGGACGGCGGTGTTCCGGCCGAGGTGCTGGTCGGGCAGGAAGAGGACCTTTGTTGAATTCGGCTCCCCCTGCTCGAAGGCCCACTCAAGGGCGCGCTTGGCGTTCGACGACGTACAGATCGTCCCGCCGTGCTTGCCGGTGAAGGCCTTGATGTCGGCGGAGGAGTTCATGTACGAGACGGGCACGACCTGCTCGGCTATGCCGGCCTCGGTCAGCGCGTCCCAGCACTCCGCGACCTGCTCGGCCGTGGCCATGTCGGCCATCGAGCAGCCCGCGGCCAGGTCGGGAAGCACGACCTTCTGGTCGTCGGTGGTCAGGATGTCCGCCGACTCGGCCATGAAGTGCACGCCGCAGAAGACGATGTACTCCGCCTCGGGCTTGGCGGCCGCGTCCTTGGCCAGCTTGAAGGAGTCGCCGGTGACATCCGCGAACTGGATGACCTCGTCGCGCTGGTAGTGGTGGCCGAGTACGAAGACCTTGTCCCCGAGCTTCTCCTTGGCGGCGCGGGCGCGCTCGACCAGATCGGGGTCGGAGGGCGACGGCAGATCGCCGGGGCACTCCACACCGCGCTCGCTCTTGGGGTCGGCTTCGCGGCCGAGCAGCAGCAGGGCAAGCGGTGTGGGCTGAACATCGAGGTCCACGAGGTCCACGCGGGACTGGGCGGTGGTCACGACACGCACCCTTTCTCTTCTGCAGACGAGCCTTTTCGTCTAATTGACGTTATCTATCATAACCGCTTCACGTCAGTTTGACGATGGCCATAGTGTCGATGTGACGCGTTCGCCTTTTACGGGCCGGTGCCTCGCGGGATGTCATGTGCGAGCATGAAGGGACAGAAGGCCGAGAGACACAGCAGCACTCGGCCCGGAATGAATCCGCGGCCCCGACGGTTGCAATCGTCGGCAAGCAGTCTCCGTACAACCCGGGAGAGAAGCAGATGTCCGTATCGGACGAGACCACCACCGTGAGCGACGGCATCCTCCTGTCCGACGCCGCCGCGGCCAAGGTCAAGGGCCTTCTTGAGCAGGAGGGCCGGGACGACCTGGCGCTGCGCGTCGCCGTTCAGCCCGGCGGCTGCTCCGGCCTGCGCTACCAGCTGTTCTTCGACGAGCGCACGCTCGACGGCGACGTCGTCAAGGACTTCGGCGGCGTGAAGGTCGTCACCGACCGGATGAGCGCTCCCTACCTGGGCGGCGCCTCCATCGACTTCGTCGACACCATCGAGAAGCAGGGCTTCACGATCGACAACCCGAACGCCACCGGCTCCTGCGCCTGCGGTGACTCCTTCAGCTAAATCCGTACGCCGGACCGTTCTTTCCGGTCCTGTACGCCGAAGGCGGCCCCCCGAGATCTCGGGGGGCCGCCTTCGTGTGCTGGCTGCGGCTAGGTCTGCTGCTTCGGCTACTTCTGCGGCACCGTCTTGCCACCCGCCGCGTCCACGACCTTCCGGTCGCCGAGCGGCTCGTCCAACGTCACGGTCTGCGTGAACTCCTTGGCGATCATGATGCAGACCTCGCCCTTCTTCTTGGTCTCGGTCACCTTCACGCGCACGCTGTCCTTGCTCTCGTCGGCCGACGCCGAGTAGTCACTGCACGCGCCGCCCCAGAAGTGCAGCGTCAGCGACTTGCCGTCCGCGCTGTAGGACTCGACGCGCAGCGTCGGGTCCGGGTTCGTGCCCGGCTTCTCGGTGGGCGTGGGGGTCGGCGTGCTCGGCGAGGTCAGGAACTTCGGCTCCACCGCCGGGTGCGTCACGGTGAAACTGTCCTGCGCGCCCTGCGGCTCCACCTCGAAGAGCCAGGACGGCACGAGCGCCTGGCGCCCGTCCACGAACTGCACGGCGAGCCCGAACGTCGCGCCCTTCACGGTGATCGGCTGCGGCTTCGGGGGAGCGGACGAGGGCTCGCAGGGCGCCTGCGTCTTCGTGTCGCCCGCCTTGCCGTCATCCTCAGGCACCGGCGTGGCGCATCCGCCGATGCCGACCCGGCCGTCGCCCCGGCCCGACTTGTTGAGCTGCTTCAGGGTCTCGTCGGAGCTCGTCACCGGATACGTCGCGCCCTTCTCCGGCGCCTTCAACTGGCCGCTGCCGCCGACCACTTGGCCGTCCGAGCCGACCTGGATGCCGGTCGACCAGCCGTATGTGGGGAGACCGCCCACCTTCGGGTCGGCGTTCACCACCCGTACCGCGCCCATGAGTTGGCGTGCGTCCAGCTTCGCGTCGTCCTGGCCGAGGGCCTTCAGGACCGGCGCGGCCGCCTTCTTCGCCGCGCTCTCACCGACCGCGTCGCCCGAGCCGTTCGGGGCGGTCGACGTCCCCGAACAGGGCTTGCCCTTCTGGCAGTTGTCGGTGCCACCGGTGGCGTACTTGGTGAACGTCCAGGTGCCGGGGGCCTGCTTGCTCACCTGGAGCGAGGGTCCCGAGCCGTCCTTGGCCGGGCCGATCCGCCAGGCCCCGTCCTGTGAGGTGGGCTTGCCCTCGACGCCCAAGGCCTTGGCGAGATCGGTCACTTGGTCCGCGCCGACCGTGCCCCGCGCGTGGTAGACGGCCGCCGAATCCGGACCGGCGGGCAGCTTGCCCTCGGCGCGGTAGGCGGCGCCGCTCGGGTCGGGCTCGCCGGGGGCGATCCCTCCGGTGCCGCCGTCCCGGTCGCCGTCCGTGTATCCGTCGAGCGCGAGCGGCGGGGGAGCCCCGCCGTCTCCCGCGGGCGCGCCGTCATTGCTGCTGCTGCCGCTGCCGCCGGATGCCGTAGCGGCGAAGTAGGCGCCGCCGCCACCGACGAGCAGCACCGTGGCCGCCACCGACGCGATGGCAAGGCGGGAACGCCGCCGCTGCGGCTCGGCCGCGTCATGAACGGATCGCTCGGTGCTCACCGCATCGCTCCTTCGACTGCACTGCTGTCCCTCGGGACCCGTGCGTGGGTCTCGTTCGTATCCCGCATCCCCTTTACGGGGGACAGCGGTGGGACGCAGCGGGGGAGCGCGCGGTTCCCTCCGCGCGCGCCGATGCCCCTGGAATCAGTCTCGGTCAGTCTCCGTATTCGGACATTCCGTCGATCAGCCGTGCGGACGCGGGCGGGACGGTGACACCGTGGATCAGAGCGGGCGACACCGGGGCGGCACTGACCGCGGCGGGTGCCGCCCAGTGCGGGGCCATGCGGGCGCAGTCGCCGCGCAGCGTCTCCATGTTCTCAGGGGGCTCGGAGGACAGCTCGACGGGACGCGTGGTGACGACATGCTTCGAGATAACGGCCATAAACGCACGGTACGCATCCGACGCCCTGCGAAAAAAGCCCTACTATCGGGTAGTTTTGCCTCTTCAGTGGGGGTGGCCCGACCCGGTAGCGTGAACTGTCAACCCCTCGCCTCTCCTCCACAGGAGTACTCAGCCGTGCGTATCGCAGTCACCGGCTCCATCGCCACCGACCACCTGATGACCTTCCCCGGCCGCTTCGCCGACCAGTTGGTCGCCGATCAGTTGCACACGGTCTCCCTCTCTTTCCTTGTCGACGCCCTCGACGTCCGCAGGGGAGGCGTCGCCGCCAACATCAGCTTCGGCATGGGACAGCTCGGCACCGACCCGATCCTGGTCGGCGCCGCGGGCTCCGACTTCGGCGAGTACCGCGCCTGGCTCGACCGGCACGGCGTGGACACCGCATCGGTGCGCATCTCCGAGACCCTGCACACCGCGCGCTTCGTCTGCACCACGGACGCGGACCACAATCAGATCGGCTCCTTCTACACGGGCGCGATGAGCGAGGCCCGTCAGATCGAACTGAAGACGGTCGCCGACCGCGTGGGCGGCCTCGACCTCGTCCTGATCGGCGCCGACGACCCCGAGGCGATGCTCCGTCACACCGAGGAGTGCCGCTCCCGCCAGATCCCGTTCGCCGCGGACTTCTCGCAGCAGATCGCCCGCATGGAGGGCGACGAGATCCGCACCCTCCTGGACGGCGCCACGTACCTCTTCTCCAACGAGTACGAGAAGGGGCTCATCGAGTCCAAGACCGGCTGGACCGACGCCGAGATCCTCTCGAGGGTCGGCCACCGTGTGACGACCCTCGGCTCGCGCGGCGTCCGCATCGAGTCCGAGGGACAGGACCCGATCGAAGTCGGCGTCGCCGAGGAAGAGGCGAAGGTCGAGCCGACCGGCGTCGGCGACGCGTTCCGTGCGGGCTTCCTCTCGGGCCTGGCCTGGGGCGTCTCGCACGAGCGCGCGGCCCAGGTCGGCTGCATGCTCGCCACTCTGGTCATCGAGACCGTCGGCACCCAGGAGTACGAGCTGCAGCGCAGCAACTTCATGGACCGCTTCACCAAGGCGTACGGCCATGCCGCGGCCGCGGAGGTCCAGGCGCACCTGGCCTAGTCACGAGCTCCGGCGGACCACATAGGCAGTCCCGTGGTCCGCCGGCTTCTCGCCCACGTACTCCTGCCCCCGCATCTCGCACCACGCCGGGATGTCGAGCCGCGCCGCCTCGTCGTCGGCGAGGACCGTGACGGTGCCGCCGACCGGCACGTCCCCGATGACCTTCGCGAGCTCGATGACGGGCAGCGGACAGCGCTTGCCGAGCGCGTCCACGACGAGGGAAGCGGATTCCGTGCGCGACGCCGCCGCCACGGGAGCTCCCAGCTGTTCGCGCACCCCGGCCACCACGCCCGGCAGCACCTCCAGGAACCGTTCGACTTCCTCTTCCTGGGTCCCCCGTGGGAGTGACACCCGGACGTTGCCCTCGCTCAGTACGCCCATGGCCTTCAGGACATGGCTCGGGGTCAGCGTCGAGCTGGTGCAGGACGACCCGGAGGAGACCGAGAAGCCGGCCCGGTCCAGCTCGTGCAGCACGGTCTCCCCGTCGACATAGAGACACGAGAACGTGACGAGGTGGGGCAGGCGCCGCACGGGATCGCCCACCACCTCCACATCCGGCACGAGCCCCGGCACCCGCGCCCGGATCCGCTCGGTCAGCTCCCGCAACCGGGCCCCATCCGCGTCGGCCTCGGCCCGCACGGCCCGCAGCGAGGCCGCGGCGGCGACCACCGCGGGGATGTTCTCGAAGCCGGCCGCCCGCCCCGACTCCCGCTCGTCGGCGGGGCCTTGAGCGGCGAACCGCACTCCCTTGCGTACGACGAGAAGTCCCACACCCGCGGGCCCGCCCCATTTGTGGGCACTCGCGGTGAGCAGCGACCAGTCCCCGTCGACAGGACCCCACGGCAGCGACTGCGCCGCGTCCACGAGCAGCGGCACCCCGGCGGCAGAGCACGCCGCGGCGACCTCGGTCACCGGCTGGCGGGTGCCCACCTCGTGGTTGGCGGACTGGAGGCAGGCGAGCGCCGTGTCGGGACGCAGCGCCCCGGCGTACGCATCGGGGGCCACCGCCCCGGCCCGGTCCACCCCCACCTCGGTGACCGTCCCGCCGTCGGCCTCGTGCGCCGCCGCCGAATGGAGGACCGACGAGTGTTCGACCGCGGACACCACCAGATGCCGCCCGACACGCCGCCGCCCGGCGAGCGCCCCGGCGATCCCGGAGTGCACCGCGCGGGTCCCGGACGAGGTGAAGGAGAGCTCGTCCGGGCGGCACCCGACCGCATCCGCGGCGGCCTCACGCGCCGCGTCGAGCAGCATCCGGGCCCGCCGCCCCTCGCGATACAGCCGCGCAGGATCGGCCCACCCCTCATCGAGCGAGGCCTGCAGCGCCTGCCGGGCGACGGGGTGGAGGGGAGCGGAGGAGGCGACATCGAAGTAGGTCACATGCCCACGCTAGAACGTTCCCCCGGGGAGGCGCCCCGAGGGAGCGCCCCGTAGGGGCGCGAGGAACTGCGCGACAAGCCCCAACGCACCCGCACCCGCGGACGGACAGATTCCGCCGAGCCACTGGGCGCCCCGACCCCCCGTCAGAAAGGGGTCGACGGAGGGGTGTCCCACCCTTCGGAGTGACCCGCGGCGCGTTAGGCACCCTCCCCGCGCGACCCCAAATAGCGTCCAGTAAGGTTTGGCCCGCATAAACATCCAAACCCCTGCCCGCCGCAGGGCGGCGACCGACGACCGAGAAGGCCGCACCCGACCGCGCGGGCCGAGACTCTCGGGAAGGCGCTACGTGAGTCCCAACGGCTCCGACCGCTCGTCGCGGCGCCCGATGCGGCGGAAGCTGCCGCAGGTGCTGACTGCGGGCCTGATCCTGGCGACCGCAACCGGTTGCACATACAAGGACTTTCCCCGCCTTGGTATGCCCACCCCCGTAACGGAAGAGGCTCCACGGATCCTCTCCCTCTGGCAGGGCTCGTGGGCGGCAGCGCTCGCCACGGGCGTGCTGGTCTGGGGTCTGATCCTGTGGAGTGTCATTTTCCACCGGCGCAGCCGCACCAAGGTGGAGGTACCTCCGCAGACGCGTTACAACATGCCGATCGAGACGCTGTACACGGTGGTCCCGCTCATCATCGTCTCGGTGCTCTTCTACTTCACGGCTCGTGATGAGTCGAAGCTCCTCAAGCTCGACGAGAAGCCCAAGCACACGATCAACGTGGTCGGCTTCCAGTGGAGCTGGGGCTTCAACTACGTCGAGAACGTGGACGGCGACCCGGCCACGGGTTACTCGTACAAGGCGAAGAAGACCGAGGACGAGAAGCTCTCCAAGCGGAACACCGTCCCGAAGGAGCTCTCCAGCATTCCGGAGCGCTTCCTGAAGCAGTTCCCGAAGGGCGCGGACGGTGTCTACGACGTCGGCACGCCCGGCGAGCGGAACCCGCAGAACGGCAACCCCGGTCCGACCCTCTGGCTCCCCAAGGGCGAGAAGGTCCGCTTCGTACTGTCTTCGCGTGACGTCATCCACTCCTTCTGGGTGGTGCCGTTCCTCATGAAGCAGGACGTCATCCCGGGCCACACCAACGCCTTCGAGGTGACTCCCAACAAGGAGGGCACCTTCATGGGCAAGTGTGCCGAGCTCTGCGGTGTCGACCACTCCCGGATGCTCTTCAACGTGAAGGTCGTTTCCCCCGAGCGCTACCAGAAGCACCTCGAGGACCTCGCGAAGAAGAACCAGACCGGTTACATCCCGGCCGGCATCGATCAGACGCCTCACGAGAAGAACCGGGAGACGAACAACCTGTGAGCATCCTCAACGAACCTCAGGGTGCCGCGGCAGCAGACGACTCGTACGAGAATGAGCTGCCGGTACGGCGCAAGCAGCCGGGCAACGTCGTCATCAAGTGGTTGACCACGACCGACCACAAGACGATCGGCACGCTCTACCTCATCACGTCGTTCGCGTTCTTCTGCATCGGCGGCGTCATGGCGCTCTTCATGCGCGCCGAACTCGCCCGTCCCGGCACGCAGCTCATGTCGAACGAGCAGTTCAACCAGGCGTTCACGATGCACGGCACGATCATGCTGCTGATGTTCGCGACGCCGCTGTTCGCCGGATTCGCGAACTGGATCATGCCGCTGCAGATCGGCGCGCCCGATGTGGCGTTCCCGCGGCTGAACATGTTCGCGTACTGGCTGTACCTCTTCGGCTCGCTGATCGCGGTGGCCGGCTTCCTCACCCCGCAGGGTGCGGCCGACTTCGGCTGGTTCGCCTACTCCCCGCTGTCGGACGCCGTCCGCTCGCCGGGCATCGGCGCCGACATGTGGATCATGGGTCTGGCCTTCTCCGGCTTCGGCACGATCCTCGGCTCGGTCAACTTCATCACCACGATCATCTGCATGCGCGCTCCCGGCATGACGATGTTCCGTATGCCGATCTTCGTGTGGAACGTCCTGCTGACCGGTGTCCTGGTCCTGCTGGCCTTCCCGGTTCTCGCCGCCGCGCTGTTCGCCCTGGAGGCGGACCGCAAGTTCGGTGCCCACATCTTCGACGCGTCCAACGGCGGCGCGCTGCTGTGGCAACACCTCTTCTGGTTCTTCGGACACCCAGAGGTGTACATCATCGCCCTGCCGTTCTTCGGCATCATTTCCGAGGTCATCCCGGTCTTCTCCAGAAAGCCGATGTTCGGCTACATGGGCTTGATCGGGGCGACGATCGCGATCGCCGGTCTCTCCGTGACGGTGTGGGCGCACCACATGTACGTCACCGGTGGCGTGCTCCTACCGTTCTTCTCCTTCATGACGTTCCTGATCGCCGTGCCAACAGGCGTGAAGTTCTTCAACTGGATCGGAACGATGTGGAAGGGCTCACTGTCGTTCGAGACACCGATGCTGTGGGCCACCGGCTTCCTGATCACCTTCACCTTCGGTGGTCTGACCGGTGTCATCCTGGCCTCGCCGCCGATGGACTTCCACGTCTCCGACTCGTACTTCGTGGTCGCGCACTTCCACTACGTCATCTTCGGCACCGTGGTGTTCGCGATGTTCTCCGGATTCCACTTCTGGTGGCCGAAGTTCACCGGCAAGATGCTGGACGAGCGGCTCGGCAAGATCACCTTCTGGACGCTGTTCGTGGGCTTCCACGGCACGTTCCTGGTGCAGCACTGGCTGGGTGCCGAGGGCATGCCGCGTCGTTACGCGGACTACCTCGACGCCGACGGCTTCACCGCGCTGAACACGATCTCGACGATCTCCTCGTTCCTGCTCGGTCTGTCGGTACTGCCGTTCTTCTACAACGTCTGGAAGACCGCCAAGTACGGCAAGAAGATCGAGGTCGACGACCCGTGGGGCTACGGCCGTTCGCTCGAGTGGGCGACGTCCTGCCCGCCTCCGCGGCACAACTTCCTCACGCTGCCGCGTATTCGCTCGGAATCCCCGGCGTTCGACCTGCACCACCCGGAGATCGCGGCGCTCGACCAGCTTGAGCACGCAGGCCACGGTGCCAGCGCGATCGCGGGCAGCAAGGAGGCCGGCAAGTGAAGATCCAGGGCAAGATGTTCATCTGGCTGAGCGTCTTCGTGCTCGCCATGGCGATCGTCTACGGCTGGTGGTCCAAGGAGCCGGCCGGTACGACCGCACTCTTCCTGGCCTTCGGCCTGTGCATCATGATCGGCTACTACCTGGCCTTCACGGCCCGGCGTGTCGACGCGTCAGCACAGGACGACAAGGAGGCCGAGGTCGCGGACGAGGCCGGCGAGGTGGGCTTCTTCAGCCCGCACAGCTGGCAGCCGCTCTCCCTGGCCGTCGGTGGTGCGCTCGCCTTCATGGGCGTCGTCTTCGGCTGGTGGCTGCTGTACTTCTCGACCCCGATCATCCTGATCGGCCTCTTCGGCTGGGTCTTCGAGTACTACCGCGGCGAGAACCAGACCCAGTGAGTCTGTAGTTCACACCCGCACCGAGGGGCCCGGACACTCCGTCAGGAGAAGTCCGGGCCCCTCGGCGTGTCGCGCTTGACACTCATACGGGTCAATCGGCGCGCCGGAGGTGACGAACCTCCATACCGTGGCGTCATGAGCCACTCACCGCGAATCCGCACTGTACTGAGCTGCACGATGCTGGTGGCCGCCCTCGGTGCCGGGGCCACGGCGTGCGGCAGTTCCGACCATCCGCTCTCGGCGAAGCCGTACGACGCGGCAGGCCAGATCGCCTTCAACGGCCCGGTGGGCAGCCAGAAGGCGGATCCGGACAAGCCCCTCGAGGTCACCGCCGAGGGCGACGACGGGCGCATCACCGATGTGACGGCCACCGACGCGCAGGGGAGGTACGTGGCCGGCGAACTCACCGCCGACGGCGCCCGCTGGCACACCACGGCGCCGCTGGCGGCAGGCACCCAGTACACGGTGCGGGTCAGCACCGAGGACGAGGGCGGCGCGCCGGGCCGCAAGGTCCTGACCCTCGGCACCGACGTCCCCACCAAGAAGAAGCGGCTCGACGTCACCTTCGGCCCCGACTCGGGCAAGTACGGCGTCGGCCAGCCTGTCACGGCCAAGCTCAGCGCCAAGGTGGAGGACAAGAAGGCCAGGGCCGTCGTGGAGCGATCCCTGAAGGTCCAGACGCAGCCCGCCACCGAGGGCGCCTGGCACTGGGTGGACAGCAAGACGCTGCACTACCGACCCAAGGACTACTGGCCCACGGGCGCGACCATCAACGTGCGGAGCAACCTCAAGGGCATCAAGGTCCGCGAGAGGCTCTGGGGCGGCGACGCCAAGCCGTTGAGGCTGACCATCGGTGACCGCATCGAGGCCGTGACGGACGCCGGGTCGCACTACATGACGGTCTACCGCAACGGCGAGGCGATCAACTCCATCCCGGTGACCACGGGCAGGCCCGGCTACTCCACGCGCAACGGCGTCAAGGTGGTCCTTGGCAAGGAGTACGCCGTACGGATGACCAGTGCCAGCATCGGCGCATCGGACTTCTACGACAAAATGGTCTACTACGCGACGCGGGTCACCGACTCCGGTGAGTATGTGCACGCCGCGCCCTGGTCGGTCGGCTCGCAGGGCAACGCGAACACCAGCCACGGCTGCACCGGCATGAGCACCGACAACGCCGCCTGGTTCTACGAGACCGTCCGGCAGGGCGACATCGTGAAGGTCGTCAACAGCTCTGGCGCGGACATGGATCCGTTCGGCAACGGCTTCGGCGACTGGAACGTCGACTGGAAGGAATGGCGGGGCGGCAGCGCCCTGTTGGAAGGCGTCAAGGAAGGCCCCACGGCGGTCGACGCGGCCCGGCTGCGGCCCCAGGTCTGAGAGTGCCGCAGGAGACGTACGAGAGGGGCCCACGCGCGGCATGGGCCCCTCTCGTGTCTCTCGTACGCCAAGTAGGCGTCTCAGGCCTGTACGGCGGGCCTGACGCGCAGCAGGGAGGCCAGTGTGTCGGCGAACTCGACCGGTTCGACCGGAAGGGTCACCGCCGCCTCGGCGCGGCTCCAGGTGGCAAGCCAGGCGTCCTGCGGGCGCCCCATGAGCAGAAGCACGGGCGGGCACCGGAAGATCTCGTCCTTGAGCTGACGGCAGACCCCCATGCCGCCGACGGGCTTGGCCTCGCCGTCGAGCACACAGACGTCGATGCCGCCCCGGTCGAGTTCCTTCAGCACGGCGGGCAGCGTCGCGCACTCGATGAACTCGACCGCGGGGACGTCCGCAGCCGGCTTGCGTCCGGTGGCCAACCGGACCTGCTCGCGGGTGCTCGCGTTGTCGCTGTAGACCAGCACCGTGGCGGTCGGCTGCATGGTTCCTCCGCTTCGTAGAGGGCTCTGTGGGGCTCTCGGCCGGGGACCGATGCGCGGATGCTACTCCTCCGGACACCCCGTCAACAGCGGTTCGGACAGCCCTTCGATGGGCCATACGGGCAGGACACACCCCGTAGACACTCCGAACGGCACCCCCCGGGGTGAGGGCGGGATAAGCGACCGACATAATGTCGGTCGTGGCGACAGCAACGACAGTAGATACCGGGCACGCGCACCCGCCGGTCAATCGGCCGAACCTCACCAGCGTCGGAACCATCATCTGGCTCAGTTCCGAGCTGATGTTCTTCGCGGCCCTCTTCGCGATGTACTTCACCCTGCGATCGGTGACAGGTCCTGATCACTGGAAGGAGATGGCTTCGGCCCTCAACTTCCCGTTCTCGGCGACGAACACCACGATCCTGGTGCTCTCCTCCCTCACCTGCCAGCTCGGCGTTTTCGCCGCCGAGCGCGGTGACGTGAAGAAGCTCCGGATGTGGTTCATCGTCACCTTCATCATGGGTGCGGTCTTTATCGGCGGCCAGGTGTACGAGTACACCGAGCTGGTCAAGCACGAGGGCCTCTCGCTCTCGTCCGACCCGTACGGCTCGGTCTTCTATCTGACCACCGGCTTCCACGGCATGCATGTGACAGGCGGTCTCATCGCCTTCCTGCTGGTCCTGGGCAGGACGTACGCGGCCAAGAGGTTCACCCATGAGCAGGCGACCGCAGCCATCGTCGTGTCCTACTACTGGCACTTCGTCGATGTCGTGTGGATCGGCCTCTTCGCCACGATCTACATGATCAAGTAGCCGGGCCCGAACACCGAACCATTCCGAAGCATCGACGCAGAAGATCCTGACACCGGGGTAATCCGTGAAAAAGCTCTCCGCACGACGACGCCACCCGCTGGCGGCGGTCGTCGTCCTACTCCTCGCGCTGGCGGCCACCGGGGGGCTGTACGCCGCGTTCGCACCCGCGGACAAGGCGCAGGCCGACGACACCGCCCAGTCCCTCGCCATTGACGAGGGCAAGAAGCTCTACTCCGTTGGCTGCTCCAGCTGCCACGGAACCGGCGGTCAGGGGTCCTCCGACGGTCCGAGCCTGGTGGGCGTCGGCGCCGCCGCTGTTGACTTCCAGGTCAGCACCGGCCGCATGCCGCTCCAGCAGCCGGGCGCCCAGGCGCCGAAGAAGAAGGCCATCTACAACCAGGCCCAGGTCGACCAGCTCGCGGCGTACATCGCCTCGCTGGGCGCCGGACCGAACATCCCCACCGAGAAGCAGTACAGCCCGGACGGCGCGGACATCGCCAAGGGTGGCGAGCTGTTCCGCACCAACTGCGCGCAGTGCCACAACTTCACCGGTGAAGGCGGCGCGTTGACGAACGGCAAGTTCGCCCCGTCGTTGGAGGATGTCTCCCCGAAGCACATCTACGAGGCCATGCAGACCGGCCCGCAGAACATGCCGTCCTTCCCCGACACGGTCATGCCGGAGAAGAACAAGAAGGACATCATCGCGTACCTCGACGCGGTCAACGGCGAAGAGACCGAGAGCCCCGGCGGCCTCTCGCTGGGCGGCCTCGGTCCGGTCAGTGAAGGCCTCTTCGGCTGGATCTTCGGCCTCGGCTCGCTGATCGCGGTCGCCGTGTGGGTCGCCGCTCGGACCGCAAAGGCCAAGAAGTCATGAGTAGCCAAGAGAATCCAGAAGAGAACCTGCCCAGCGCGCAGGAAGCCGAGCACAGCTCGGTAGCGGTGGCGGACGAGAAGAACCCGTTCGCCGACCCGGGGCTGCCGCCCCATGAGCATCGGGTCCAGGACATCGACGAGAAGGCCGCCCGGCGCTCCGAGCGCGCGGTCGCCTTCATGTTCCTGCTCTCGATGCTGGCCACGGTCGGCTTCATCGCCTCGTTCGTGGCCTTCCCGGTCGACCAGAGCGTCTACATCTGGCCCATCGGCCACATCAGCGCGCTCAACTTCTCGCTGGGGATGACCCTCGGTATCGCCCTCTTCTGCATCGGCGCGGGTGCGGTCCACTGGGCCCGCACCCTGATGTCCGACGTGGAGGTCGCCGACGAGCGGCACCCCATCGCCGCCGAGCCCGAGGTCAAGGCCAAGGTCATGGCCGACTTCAAGGCCGGTGCCGAGGAGTCGCAGTTCGGCCGGCGCAAGCTGATCCGCAACACGATGTTCGGCGCGCTGGCCATGGTGCCGCTCTCCGGCATCGTCCTGCTGCGTGACCTCGGTCCGCTGCCCGAGGACAAGTTGCGGCACACGCTCTGGGGCAAGGGCAAGCTGCTCGTGAACATGAACACGAACGAGCCGCTGCGCCCGGCGGACGTCTCGGTCGGTTCGCTGACCTTCGCCAAGCCCGAGGGCCTGGAGGAGCACGACCACGACTTCCAGGTGCAGATCGCCAAGGCGGCCCTGATGATCGTCCGGATCCAGCCGGACAACATCAAGGACAAGCGCGAGCTCGACTGGTCGCACGACGGCATCGTCGCCTACTCCAAGATCTGCACCCACGTGGGTTGCCCGATCTCCCTGTACGAGCAGCAGACGCACCACGTCCTCTGCCCGTGCCACCAGTCCACCTTCGACCTCTCCGACGGTGCCCGAGTGATCTTCGGCCCGGCCGGTCACGCACTGCCGCAGCTGCGCATCGGCGTGAACGACGAGGGCTACCTCGAGGCGCTCGGCGACTTCGAAGAGCCCGTCGGTCCTGCATTCTGGGAGCGCGGATGAGCACTTCGGCGAACGACAAGCGTAAGCAGGCGCCCGCCGGTGAGCGGGTCGCCGACTGGGCCGACGGCCGCCTGGGGATCTACTCCCTGGCCAAGGCCAACATGCGCAAGATCTTCCCGGACCACTGGTCCTTCATGCTGGGTGAGGTCGCGCTCTACAGCTTCATCATCATCATCCTCACGGGTGTGTATCTGACGCTGTTCTTCCACCCGTCGATGAACGAGGTGGAGTACCACGGCAGCTACGTCCCGCTGCAGGGACAGCTGATGTCCGAGGCGTTCAACTCGACCATGCACATCAGCTTCGATGTGCGCGGTGGTCTGCTGATCCGGCAGATCCACCACTGGGCGGCGCTGATCTTCCTCGCGGCGATGTTCGTGCACATGATGCGCGTCTTCTTCACGGGTGCCTTCCGCAAGCCCCGTGAGGTCAACTGGATCTTCGGCTTCCTGCTGCTCGTCCTCGGCATGTTCACCGGCTTCACCGGTTACTCGCTCCCGGACGACCTGCTCTCCGGCACGGGTGTCCGCTTCATGCAGGGCGCGATCCTGTCCGTACCGATCGTCGGTACGTACCTGTCGATGTTCCTGTTCGGCGGGGAGTTCCCCGGCGGCGACTTCGTGGCCCGGTTCTATTCGGTCCACATCCTGCTGCTGCCCGGCATCATGATGGGCCTCCTGGTGGCCCACCTGATCCTGGTCTTCTTCCACAAGCACACGCAGTTCGCAGGCCCCGGCAGGACCGAGAAGAACGTCGTCGGCATGCCGCTGCTCCCGGTCTACATGGCCAAGGCCGGAGGCTTCTTCTTCCTGGTCTTCGGCATCATCGCGGCCATCTCGGCGATCGCCACGATCAACCCGATCTGGGCGCTCGGCCCGTACCGCCCGGACCAGGTCTCCACCGGAGCCCAGCCCGACTGGTACATGGGCTTCTCCGAAGGCCTGATCCGCTTCATGCCGGGCTGGGAGATCAACCTCTGGGGTCACACGCTGGTCCTCGGCGTGTTCGTCCCGCTGATCATCTTCCCGCTGGTCCTGGTCGCGATCGCGGTCTACCCGTTCATCGAGTCCTGGGTCACCGGCGACAAGCGTGAGCACCACATCCTGGACCGCCCGCGCAACGCCCCGACCCGTACGGCCTTCGGTGTCGCATGGATGTCCTGGTACTTCGTGCTGCTCATCGGCGGCGGAAACGACCTGTGGGCCACGCACTTCCACCTGTCGATCAACTCGATCACCTGGTTCGTGCGGATCGCCTTCTTCGTCTTCCCGGTGCTCGCGTTCATCATCACCAAGCGGATCTGCCTGGGTCTGCAGCGGCGCGACAAGGACAAGGTGCTGCACGGACGCGAGTCCGGCATCATCAAGCGTCTGCCGCACGGTGAGTTCATCGAGGTCCACGAGCCGCTCAACCAGGAGCAGCTGCACACCCTCACCGCGCACCATCAGTACGAGCCGATCGAGATCGGCCCGACGGTCGACGAGAACGGTGTCGAGCGCAAGGTGTCCGGTTCGCAGAAGCTCCGGGCCAAGCTCTCGAAGGGCTACTACGGGGAGGAAAGCCAGATCCCCAAGCCCACCGTCGAGGAGTACAAGGAGATCACGAGCGGCCACGGCCACCACTGATCCCTGAGCTCGAAGAGCTCTGACCACAAGGTCGCCACGGCAAGAGCCCCGTCCATTGCGCGGACGGGGCTCTTTGCCGTCCCCGGACCTGGATAGGGTGTCCTTGGCCCATTTATACGAACTCAGGAGCGGCAGATGAGCGCTGTGACCCCCGCAGGAGGCAATACCGCGGCGGGCCGTTCCTGGCCCGACGTACTGAACGGACTGCTCTCCGGGCGCGACCAGAGCGCCGACGACACCGCCTGGGCCATGGACCGCATCATGCGGGGCGAGGCCACCGACGCGCAGATCGCCGGCTTCGTGGTGGCGCTGCGGGCCAAGGGCGAGACGGTCGAGGAGATCTCCGGTCTGGTACGCGCCATGTACGCGCACGCCAATCTGATCGAGGTGCCGGGCCGGACCGTCGACATCGTCGGCACCGGCGGCGACGGCGCGAAGACCGTCAACATCTCCACGATGTCCGCGATCGTCATCGCCGGCGCGGGCGCCAAGGTCGTCAAGCACGGCAACCGCGCGGCCTCCAGCGCCTCGGGCTCCTCCGACGTACTGGAGAAGCTCGGGGTGAACCTGGAGCTGCCGCTGCACCGGGTCGTCGAGGTCGCCGAGGAAGCCGGGATCACCTTCTGCTTCGCGGTGAAGTTCCACCCGGCGCTGCGGCACGCGGGCGCGGCGCGCAGCCAGCTGGGGATCAGGACCGTCTTCAATCTCCTCGGCCCGCTCACCAACCCGGCCAAGGTCCGCTCCCAGGCGGTCGGCGTCGCCGACCCCCGGATGGCACCCATCGTGGCCGGGGTCTTCGCCGAGCGCGGGAACTCGTCCCTCGTCTTCCGCGGCGACGACGGCCTCGACGAGCTGACGACGACGTCGACGTCGCGGGTCTGGGTGGTGCGGGACGGGCAGGTGCGCGAGGAGGCCTTCGACCCGCGGGACGTCGGCATCGACCTGGTGCCCGTCGAGGCGCTGCGGGGCGCCGACGCCTCGTACAACGCGGAGGTCGCGCTGCGGCTGCTCGACGGCGAGACGGGGCCCGTGCGGGACGCCGTGCTGCTGAACGCGGCGGCGGCCCTGGTCGCCCTCGACCCGACCGACGAGCCGTTCGCGGCGCAGATCAGGGCCGGCATGGCCAGGGCGGCGCAGGCGATCGACTCGGGAGCCGCGAAGCGATCCCTGGAGCGCTGGGTGGCGGCCAGCAACCGCTGACGCAGGCCCCGCATGTGACGCAAGGCGCAGTCCGGATTCTGGACTGCGCCTTGCGCGTCGAAGATCGTGTGGCAAGATGCTCAACAGGTCATGAGTGACAGCGATTAGGCCCCGGCTCGCTGTCCGGCAACCCTCCGTCCGTGGCGGGGTGCCCCGGGTGAAGACCAGGTCGTACGCAGCAAGGCGTATGGCAAGCGCGGACCCCTGCGAACCCTGGGGTCCTGGTCCTCGAGGGAGCAGTCTCGTGAGCAAGCGAATGCGATAGGGCTTCCGGCCCCTTTTCCGCACCCCCCTTTTTTTCTCTTCATCACTGCACCGCCCTGCGTGTCGCACGGGCGTCGATGCAGTGAACTCGCTTGCCTTCCACGGGAGTTCGCCATGTCTGTTTCCGCCATTGCCGCCGACTCGTCCGTCTGTGCCCCCCTCGCAGTCCTCGGCCGTGACGTCACCGTGCCGCTCGTCACCGGTGGCGAGGTGACCTACGCGGCGCTCGACTACGCGGCGAGCGCGCCCGCGCTGCAGCGGGTGTGGGACGACGTGGCCGCGTACGCGCCGTACTACGGCAGCGTGCACCGCGGTGCCGGGTACCTCTCGCAGCTCTCCACCGACCTGTTCGAGAGCAGCCGCGTCACCGTCGCCGAGTTCCTCGACTGCCGCGAGGGCGACCAGGTCGTCTTCACGCGCTCGACCACCGACTCGCTCAATCTGCTCGCCGCCGCGCTCCCCGCCGACTGCCAGGTCTTCGTCTTCGAGACCGAGCACCACGCCTCGCTGCTGCCCTGGCGCGACGCCCGCGTGACGTACCTGAACGCCCCGCGCACCGCCGACCAGGCCGTCGCCACCCTGGAGCGCGCCCTCGCCGACCGCGAACCCTACGGGCCCGCCCTGGTCTGCGTGACCGGCGCGTCGAACGTCACCGGTGAGCTGTGGCCGGTGAAGGAACTCGCCGCCGCCGCCCACGCGCACGGCGCCCGTATCGTCCTCGACGCCGCGCAGCTCGCGCCCCACCACCCCGTCTCCGTACGCGAGTTGGACGTCGACTGGGTCGCCTTCTCCGGGCACAAGCTGTACGCGCCCTTCGGCTCGGGCGTCCTCGCGGGCCGCTCCGACTGGCTGCAGGAGGCAGAGCCCTACCTCGCCGGCGGCGGTGCATCGCGGAAGGTCGCGCGGCGTACGGACGGCGGTGTGGACGTGGAGTGGCACGACACCGCCGCTCGGCACGAGGCCGGTTCGCCGAACGTCATCGGCGTGTACTCGATCGCCTCCGCCTGCAAGGCGCTGACCGAGGCGGGCTTCGACGAGCTCGTCGCCCGCGAGAACCACCTGATCGCCAAGGTCCGCGAGGGCCTCGCCGAGGTGCCCGCCGTGAAGGTGCTCTCGCTCTTCGGCGACGACGCCCCGCGCGTCGGCGTCATCTCCTTCGTCGTCGAGGGCTGGAACAGCTCGCACTTCGCGGCCGCGCTCTCCGCCGAGTACGGCATCGGCGTACGCGACGGTCTCTTCTGCGCCCACCCGCTGGTGCGCACCCTGCTCGGCAGCGACCCGCAGACCCAGGGCGAGTGCGGTGCTCCCGAGGCCGCGCCCGGCGAGAAGTCGCTGAACGCGATCCGCGTGAGCTTCGGCGCGGGCACCCCCGACGAGCATGTCGAGCGTTTCGTGCGCGCCGTCAAGGAGCTGGTGGCGGACGGTGCGCGGTGGAACTACCGCACCGAGGACGGGCGTTGTGTGCCGGACACCACCGCCTGAGGCCGTGACGAGGGCAGCCTGGTGCCGATCTGGATCATCCGCAGGGCACGCTCGGTCGCATCGGTGAGGAACTCGCCGCCCCGGCCGAGCGCCTCGGTGAGCGAGACCGGGGCGGGCAGGATCGCGCTGTAGGCGTCCACGCCCGCCGCCCGTACGTGGTGCGCGCCCTGGCCGATGGTGCCCGCGAGGACGAGCACCGGACGGCCCGACCGCTTGGCGCGCCTTGCCACCTCGGCGGGGACCTTGCCGCGCGGCGTCTGGTGGTCCAGGGCGCCCTCGGCGGTGACGACGAGGTCGGCGCGGGCCAGGTGGGCGTCCAGGTCCAGGTGGTCGAGCAGGACGTCGAAGCGGGGGAGCAGCTGGGCGCCGAGCGCCGCGAGGCCGGCGCCGAGGCCGCCGGATGCGCCGGTGCCGGGGCCGAGGGCGAGGTCCGCCGTGGTGTGCAGGTCGCGGGTGAGGATGTGCGCCCAGTGTTCAAGGGCCGTCGCGAGTACCTCGACCTGGGTGGGCGTGGCGCCCTTCTGGGGGCCGAAGACGCGGGCCACGCCGCGGTCGCCGGTCAGGACGTTGAAGGGGTTGCAGGCGACTCGGATCTCGGTGCCCTTCAGGCGCGGGTCGAGGCCTGACGGGTCGATGCGGCTCAGGCGGGTCAACTCACGTCCGCCGGGCGGGAGTTCCCAGCCGTCCGTGTCCAGGAGGCGGGCGCCGAGCGCCTGCAGGGCCCCCGCGCCGCCGTCCGATGTGCCGGAGTCGCCGCAGCCCACCAGGATGCGGCGGGCCCCCGCGTCCAGGGCGGCGCGGATCAGCTCGCCCACGCCGTACGTCGTCGTGGCGCCCGGGTCGCGCAGATCGCGCGGGACCAGCGAGAGCCCGGCCACCGCCGCCATCTCGACGACCGCCGTGCCGTCGGGAAGCAGTGCGAAGTGCGTGCCGATCCGCTGGCCGACGGGCCCGGTGGCGGGCAGCGCGACCAGCCGTCCGCCGACCGTGGCGGCCAGGGCGCGCGCGGTGCCCTCGCCGCCGTCCACCAGGGGGATCAGATCGGTCACGGCGTCCGGCACGACACGGCGTACTCCTTCGGCGATGGCCTCGGCCGCTGACTGCGCGGACAGGGACTCCTTGAAGCCGCTGGGGGCGATGGCGAAACGGGTCAGCATGTCGGACTCCAGAGTGGATTCAAGGGTGGCGTCAGGGCGGATTCACGGGTGGGTTCAGCGAACGGGCACGCCGAGCAGCGGCCACAGCGCGACGGCGAAGAGCAGCACGAGCGCGGCCGTCAGCGGCGCCAGGACCGCGGAGAGGCGCAGCAGGTCGCGCGGCGTGTAGGTGGGGGTGCCGGGGACCTCGGCGAAGAGGGTGACCGGCTTGGCGGACGCGGGCAGCGTGTGGCAGAAGCCCGCCGCGGCGGTGGAGGCGAGGGCGGCCGCGACCGGGTTGACGCCCGCGCCGACGGCCGCCGCGACGACCAGCGGGACCAGGACCGACGAGCGGGCCGAGCGGGACTGCAGGACGAGGTGCGCGGCCGTGCTGACCGCGACGACGACGGTCAGGAAGAGCCAGGGCGGCACATCCAGCGGAACGCCGCCCACCAGCCACTTCGCCGCCCCCGATTCGGCGAGCGCGACGCCCATCGCCATCGTCGCCGCCATGAAGAGCAGCAGCGACCAGGGCACCGTCTTCAGAGCGTCCTTCAGGCGTACGGTGCCGAGGGCGGGGGACGAGGCGACGACCGCGCCGATCAACGCGACCACGGCGGGCGGCACTTGGTGCAGCGGCTCGCTGCACCACAGGGCGACGACCGTGGCAAGGAGGAGGGCGCAGCGGGTCTCGGCGGGCTCCCAGGCTCCGGTCACCGGCTGCTCGCTGTGCTCCTGGAGCTGTTCGACGGTGATGTGGACCGGGCCCTTGCGGTCCGCGCGCCGCGTCGTCGTCAACAGGACGGCCTCCGCCGCCAGATGGGACGACGCGATGGCCAGCGGCAGGCCGAGCAGCAGCCACTGCGTGAAGCCGATCCGCTCGCCGGTCGCCTCCCACAGGACCGACACCGTGATCAGATGCGCTCCCGCGCCGATCAGGGTTGCGACCGCGGAGAGCAGGATCACGGTCGGGAACAGCAGCGCCAGCATCACCACCAGGCGCTTGCGGTCGGCGAGGACCTTGGCGAGGGCGAGGAAGACGGGCAGGGCGAGCGCGGCGCGACCCGACGTGGCAGGCACCGCGAAGGCCGTGACGACCAGGGCGGCCGTCGTCAGATGCGTCAACTGCCGTACGCTGCCCGCCCCGCTGACCAGGAAGGCCGCCGCCCGTCCCGCAAGGCCGCTGCGGGCCACGGCGGCCGCGAGCACGAAGGCGCAGATCAGCAGCCAGACCGTCTCGTCACCGAGGGTGCCGAACAGGGTGTCGCTGCTGATCACGCCGGTCGCGGTGAGCGCGAGCCCCGCGCCGAGCGCGATGTACGTGTCGTCGATCGGCGTACCGATCCATGCGCAGGTCGCCAGGGCGAACACGGCGAGGGTGAGCCGCGCGTCGCCGCTCAGGCCGGGGAAGTTGCCGGGCACCACGAGCAGCGCGCACAGACTCAGGGCGATGCACAGCGTGATGGCTTGGCGGGGATTCAGGGTCACACATCGAGCCTCCGGCCCGGCCGTGAGCCCTCAATGAGCCGTAGATGAAAGGAACTTCACCGGGCGATCCGGACGATCACCCCGGCAGCCGGTACCCCATCCCGCGCACCGTCTCCACCCGTTCGGCGCCCAACTTCTTGCGCAGCGCCCGTACGTACACGTCCACGATGTTGGACCCGGGGTCGAAGTCGTAGCCCCACACATGGGAGAGGATCTGCTCCCGCGAGAGCACCTGCCCCGGATGGCGCAGGAACAGTTCGAGCAGCACGAACTCACGTGCCGTCAGATCCACCGTCCGCTCGCCCGAACGCGCCCTGCGGGTGCGCAGATCCAGTGTCAGATCCCCGCCGCGCAGCACCGTCACCTCCGGGGCCCCCGCCGCCGTGCGCAGCCGCAGGCGCACCCGCGCGAGCAGCTCCTCGAAGCGGAACGGCTTGGTCATCCAGTCGTCGGCGCCGCCCTCAAGGCCCGCCACCGTATCCCGCACCGAGTCGCGTGCCGTGAGGACGATGACCGGCGTGGTCACGCGGGACTCGCGCAGCTGCCGCAGGACCGTGAAGCCGTCCTTGCCCGGCAGGCCGATGTCCAGGACGACGAGGTCGAATCCGCCGGTCAGGGCGTAGTGGTAGGCCGCGTCTCCGTCGCCGACGACGCTGGTGGTGAAGCCGTTGGCGCGCAGGCCCTTCTCGACGAAGGAGGCGATGCGGTCCTCGTCCTCGACGATGAGAATCCGGTTCATGGCAGTCCTGGTTCCTGTTCTCGCAGTACTTCTCGCAGTACGAGTACGAAGGTGGCGCCGCCGCCTTCCGTGGGCCGCAGCTCGACCTGGCCGCCGTGCCCCTCGGCGATCGCGCGCACGATGGCGAGGCCGAGTCCGGCGCCGGTGGCGCGGGCGCCGCGCCGTGCGGTGCCGCGCCGGAACCGTTCGAAGATCACCGCCGCGTCCTGCGCCTGGACGCCGGGCCCGCTGTCGGCGACGTACAGCTCGATCCGTCCTGCCGTGCTGCGCGATCCGATGCCGATACGCCGGCCGGGGACGGTGTGCTGGACGGCGTTCTGGGCGAGCTGCACCATCGCCTGGGTGATGCGCTGAGGGTCGAGGGCGGTCTCGCCTTCGGCCACTTCGGCGAGCTGCCAGTCGCGGTCGCCGAGCGCCCGCGCCTTGACGAAGACGTCCGCGGTCAGCTCGGCGAGCTGCACCGGCTCCGGGGTGACGAAGTCGGGGCGCTCGGCCTTGGCCAGGAGGAGGAGGTCCTCGACGATGCGGCTCATCCGGTCGAGCTCCTCCGTCACGATCCGGACGGTCTCCTCGCGCTCGCCCGGATCGTCGCCCATCAGCTCCAGGTGGCCGCGCACGATGGTGATGGGCGTGCGCAGCTCGTGCCCGGCGTCGTCGGCGAACTCGCGCTGCGCGGCGAACGCGCGCTCCAAGCGGTCGAGCATGCCGTTGAACGTCTCGGCGAGCGCCGCGATGTCGTCCCTTCCCTGCACCGGGATGCGCCGGGTCAGATCCTGTTCGGTGAGCTGCGCGGCGGTCGTACGCACCAGGCGTACGGGCTTGAGGATGCGGCCCGCGACCGCCCAGCCGATGCCGGTCGTCATCAGGAGCGCGACCCCGGAGATGGCGAGCAGCATCGTGAACACGTCGCCCGCCTTGGCCTGTTCGCCCGCCGGGTGGAAGGCGACGACGAACGCCGCCGGATGGTCGGCGCTCGCCGCGATCTCCACCTTCGCCCAGCGGACCTCGCCGCGCTCGCGGTGCAGTGTGCCGGTCGCGTCGGGGGACTCGAAGACCGTTCGCAGCGCGGCGGTGTCCTCGGCGAGCGGATGGTCGATCCGCGGCTCGCGCGACTGCTCCTTCTTCGCGGGTGCCTTGCCGGGGCGGCCGACCAGGCCGAGGAGCTCCTCGTCGGGGTCGGCGTACTGCCGGGACAGGAAGAGCCGCAGGAGGGGGTCGGGAGTGCTGAACTTCTCGCCCGTGTGCGGATCGACCCCTTCGCGGGCGAGGTTGGTGAACTCCGCGGTCTCCTGGGCGAGCAGCCGGTCGATGCGGTGGTCCACGTCGCGCAGCAGGACGGAGCGGGTGGTGGCCGCGACCGCGGTGAGCGCGACGGTCATCACCACGAGCAGCCAGAGCAGGATGCGGACACGGGCGGATATCCAGCGGTGCGGGCGCTCAGCCGTCGTCACCGGGGCCGTCGTCGTCGTTGTCGCCCCGGCCGCTGCCTTCGTTGCCGTCGTCGTCGTTGCCATCGCCCGGGGAATTCTCGCTCACCGGCGGCGGGGACACCGTCTCGTCGCTGGGCGTCGGCCGGGGAGTGGCGGGCTTCGAGGACGGCGACGAAGGCGACGAGGACGGCGAGCCGCTCTCCAGCTCCACCTTGGGCGGGGCCTTGGGGGGCTCGGGGCTGTCGGTCAGGGCGTAGCTGGTCGCTGCGATGCCGAGGGGGATCGCCACGACGGCGGCCAGGGCGGCCATGCGGTGGGAGAAGACCATGACTGCGAGGGTGCGCGGCGCAGTGCGTCAGAAGCATGAGCCGCAGATGAAGAAACCCTCATCCGGCAATCCGTGCGAACGCCTAGGAGTCGAGGCCGATCGCGAACGCCGCCTCCAGGTCGTGCTGCGAGTACGTACGGAACGCGACGTGCGTGTCCGTCGCCTCCACACCAGGGATCTTGCTGATCCTGCCGGGGATGACATCGGCCAGGTCGTCGTGGCGGCCGACGCGCACCATGGCGATCAGGTCGTAGGTGCCGGTCACGGAGAAGACCTCGCTGACGCAGTCGAGTGCGGAGATCGACTCGGCGATCTCGGGGATCCGGTCGACGCTGGTCTTGATGAGCACGATCGCGGTGATCACGGCTGACTGTCTCCCTCGGTAGCCGGTGCTGGCCTCTTCACTCTATCCGTCCGGCCATACCGCACCCACGCGTAGAGAAAGCCCAGCGAGAAGCCCACCAGGTGGGCCAGATAGGCGACCCCGGGCCCCTGCCCGCGCTGCAGCGCGGCGAGCCACTGCAGCGTCACCCAGAACGGCAGCACCACCCAGGCGGGAAAGCGCAGCGGCAGGAAGAAGAGGAACGGGTAGAGGCTGGTGACCCGCGCCTTCGGGAAGAGCCGCAGGAAGGCGCCGAGCACCGCAGAGATCGCCCCCGACGCGCCCACAAGTGTCTGGTCGGAGTCGGCGTGCGCGGCCGCGAAGGCGAGCAGCGCGAGATAGCCGCAGCCGAGGTAGAAGAGCGCGAACCGGAGGTGCCCCATGCGCTCCTCGACCATCGCCCCGAAGACGTAGAGGAAGAGCATGTTGCCGAGCAGATGCAGCCAGCTGCCGTGCACGAAGAGCGCGGTGAGAGGGCCGAGCGCGGCCCGCGGCGCCCCGCTGATCAGTTCCGACGGGACCACGCCCCACCGCGCGAAGTAGTCCTGCTGCGCGGCGAGCAGTTCGTCGCCGGTGCCGTAGCCGGGGTTGAGCCCGGACAAGGGGGAGATCACGAAGACCAGACAGCAGGCGACGATCAGGCCGTACGTCACCGGGGCCGACTGGCCCCTGATCAGCCGGACCGCCGTCGCACCCCATGTGTTGATCATGAACAGAGCATGACGTAACGGGTGCTACCCGTACAGACCGCCTCGCCGCTGTGGAGGCCGCCGCATGGAGACCCTTACAGGCCTTAGGGTTACGGGCACCACGCACCATGGAATCCCGAAGGAAAGCGAACAGCCACGATGACGGTTCCTCTGCCGACCGACACCACCCGGTGGCGCTGCACGCTCTGCGGCAATCTCACGCGTTTCGACGTGACCCGCTCTTCGAAGGTCGTCGAATATGTGCACCTCGACCTGGCCGGTGAGTCGAACGTCGAGGAACGTGAGGTGGTCAGTGAGACCATCGAGTCGGTGCGCTGCCGCTGGTGCAACGCGGTGGACAAGGTGGAACTCGTGGACAGGCCGGGTGCCGGCTCCTGAGGGAGCGGGCCCCGCACAGCTAGTGGGGTGAGCGATGGTGGAGAGCGCGAGCGGGGAGCCGGACGACGGCGCCGCTGAGGTGCTCGACCGCCCGCTGCCCGACGGGGTGCGCCGCAGGGTCGTCCAGATCGTCTCGGACGGCTTCGGCGGCCTC
The DNA here is from genome assembly GCF_040686095.1 of Streptomyces sp. NPDC086554. Lineage (NCBI taxonomy): Bacteria > Bacillati > Actinomycetota > Actinomycetes > Kitasatosporales > Streptomycetaceae > Streptomyces > Streptomyces sp. NPDC086554. The sequence goes on along the minus strand of NZ_JBFBJK010000015.1, from coordinate 190,057 downwards.
ACGGTGAGCGAACTGCCCGCACAGCTGCGGCAGTACGCCCGCTTCACGCCCACCCGGCGCACCAAGTTCGCCGGCAACGCGATGGCGGCAGCCCTGGAGGGCGACCTGCTCTTCCGGCAGCGCATCGGCGAACGTCTCAGAGAGGCGCAGCCCGAGCTCACCGGTGCCCTGGACGCGGGCTCTCCGCCCCCGGCCGCGGACCCGCTCGACGTGGCGGCCGCGGCCTATGTGTTGCGCCCCACCGGCTGGGTGAAGCTGGTGACGGCCGCGGGCGAGGAGGCCCAGCGGGCGGACGCCGAGCGCGTCGACGACGAGACCCGGGCCGAGCTGGAGCGGCTGCGCGAGGAGCTCGCGGCGGCCCGCGGCCAGACGAAGGCCGAGACGGAACGGCTGCGCACGGAGCTCGAGTCGGCGAAGAAGGAAGCCGAATCGATGCATCGCAAGCTGCGCGGCGCACTCAGTGACGTCAAGCGCGGCGAGGCGGCCCTGCGCAAGGCGGCGGCCGAGGCCGACGCCGTACGCGCGGAGGGCCAGGCGCAGGTGTCCGCCGCCGAGAGCGAGACACGGCGGCTCAAGGCCCGGCTCGGCGAGACCGAGGCGGCCCTGGAGGCCAGCCGCCGGGCGGCCCGCGAGGGCCGCAGCGTCGAGGACATGCGGGTGCGGCTGCTCCTGGACACGGTCCTCGAGGCCACCCAGGGGCTGCGCCGCGAACTCGCCCTGCCGCCCGTGTCGGTGCGGCCCGCCGAGACCGTGGACGCCGTCGAGCCGGGGCGGATGACCCCGAAGGACATCGCGGCCCGCGCGCTCTCCGAGAACGATCCGGCCATCCTCGACCAGCTCCTCGCGCTGCCGCAGGCGCATCTGGTCGTGGACGGCTACAACGTCACCAAGACCGGCTATCCCACGATGCCCCTGGAGAAGCAGCGGCTTCGGCTGCTCGGCTCGCTCTCGCAGCTCGCCGCCCAGACCGGCGCCGAGGTCACGTGCGTCTTCGACGGGGCCGAACTCGCCGCGCCCGTACTGCTCGCGCCGCCGCGCGGGGTGCGGGTCCTCTTCTCCAAGCCGGGCGTCACGGCGGACGAACTGATCCGCCAGCTGGTGCGCGCCGAGCCTCCCGGGCGCCCCGTGGTCGTCGTCTCCACCGACCGCGAAGTGGCCGACGGGATCGCGAAGGCGGGTGCGCGGCCCGTCGCTTCGGTCGTCCTCCTGAAGCGGCTTTCGCGCGGCTGACGTACGCCCGATTCTGTGCGGCTAAGGGTGCCCGAGTAACTCCTGTTCCCTATGCCCGAATTGGGGCGGCGCTTACGCAACGTAGCGTCAAGTGCCCGTCACCGCCTGTGCGTCAACGGTAAAGAATGCGCCCGACCGGCGACTTTTTGCTGGTCAGGATTTGAAGTGATCATAAGAACATCACTAGGGTCTCGCCTCGAACCGCCGCTCGGTTGATCGCCCATCCGGGGTGACAGCGGTGGTACCCGCCCACCGGGTGATCGGTAGGCGGCTGGAGGAAGAAGGAGCCGCCTTCGTGGCGTCCCACCGTCGACCCAAGCAGCCGAGCCGCGCCCGTGTGACCGTGCTCACCGCAACCGCCGCCGCTGCCGTGGCACTCACCTCGCAGGCCGCCAACGCCTCGCCGAGCGAGAAGCCCAGCAAGGACGAGGTCAAGTCCAAGGTCGACAAGCTCTACGAGGACGCGGGCCGGGCCACCGACCGGTACAACGGCGCCAAGGAGAAGCAGGAGAAGCTCGAGAAGGAGATCGGCGAGCTTCAGGACAAGGTCGCGCGCGGCCAGGAGGACCTCAACGACCTGCGCAGCGGCCTCGGTTCGATGGCCAGCGCGCAGTACCGCTCCGGCGGCATCGACCCCTCCGTCCAGCTCTTCCTCTCGGCCGACCCGGACGACTACCTCGACAAGGCGTCCACCATGGACCAGTTGAGCAGTCAGCAGGTCGAGGCGCTCAAGAAGGTCCAGGACAAGCAGCGGACCCTCGCGCAGGAGCGCAAGGAGGCGTCCGACAAGCTCAGCGACCTCGCGGAAACGCGTAAGGAACTGGGCAAGAAGAAGAAGGAAGTCCAGAGCAAGCTCGGCGCCGCCCAGAAGCTGCTCAACACCCTGACCGCCAAGGAGAAGGCCGAGCTCGCCGCCAAGGAGCAGCGCGCGAGCCGCGACGCCGGCGACCGCGTGGACCTCGGCAAGGAGGCCCCGGCATCGCAGCGCGGCCAGGCCGCCCTGAGCGCCGCGGCCACCCAGCTCGGCAAGCCGTACGTCTCCGGCGGCAGCGGCCCCAACTCCTACGACTGCTCCGGCCTCACGCAGTGGGGCTACAACCAGGCCGGTGTGCAGATCACCCGCACCACCTACACCCAGCAGAACGACGGCACGAAGATCGGCCGCTCCGAGCTGAAGCCGGGCGACCTGGTGTTCTTCAACAGCCTCGCGCACGTCGGCTTCTACGCGGGCAACGGCCAGGTGCTCCACGCCCCGAAGCCGGGCGCCGTGGTGCGCTACGAGTCGATGTCCACCATCGGCTCCTTCCAGTTCGGCGTCCGTATCTGACTTCCGGTCGGATTCCCGTCCGGCGGCCCGCATCTGAAACGACCGGCGTGCCGCCCGAACGGGCGAATTCCGCCAACTCCCGCTGACTCAACGCCCCGTCCTCGACCTGCGTCGATGGCGGGGCGTCCGGCTGTGTACAGGCGATCCCCGTCGCACTGCGTGATAGCTTGCGCGCTGTCCGTCAGCTCCGGCCGACGGGCCTACCGCCGGACGGGCGGGAAGTGACGCCTGTGGAGGCTCGCGCGAGACCGGAACACAGCGTCCGGCAGGGGCCCGTGAAGCAGGAACCCGCCGGAAGCCGGTCCGCGACGTGGGCCGACAGGCCGGAGCCTCGGCCGCCGTGCCGTGGAGGACGTCAATGTCGCGCGCCTTCCCCGACCGTCGGGGGCGTCAGCGGAAGAGGAGAGCGGCTTCCCTTGGGATCCCATCGTCGTCCCGCAGATTCCGGAATCGACCGGGGTGCGCGTGGCACCCGCGTCACCGTTATTTCCGTCGCGGCGGCCACCGCGGCCACCGCGGCCGCCGCACTCGCCGCCGCACCGGCGGGCGCCGCACCGCAGGACACCCCGGCCACCACCAAGGCCAAGGTGGACCGCCTCTACGAGCAGGCCGAGAAGGCCACCGAGTCGTACAACAAGGCCGACGAGCGCGCCGACATCCTGCGTGAGCAGGTTCAGCTGGCCAAGGACAGCGTCGCCCGGGGCCAGGAGCGCATCAACAAGATGCGCGGCGCCCTCGGCGCGCTCGCCGGGGCCCAGTACCGCTCCGGCGGCATCGACCCGTCGCTCGCCCTGATGCTCTCCTCCGACCCGGCCGGCTATCTCGACAAGGCGGCGGCGCTCGCCCGCATCGGCGCCCGGCAGGCCGACGAACTGACCGATCTGCAGAAGGCCCAGCGCGCCCTCTCCCAGGAGCGCACGGAGGCGACCGGCAAACTCGCCGAGCTCGAGGAGAGCCGCAAGGCGGTGGCCCGCCACAAGCGCAGCGTCGAGCACAAGCTCGCCAAGGCGCGGCGGCTGCTCAACTCGCTGCCGTCCGACGAGCGCGACGCGTACGACAGGGCGTCGCGCTCGGGACGCGATGGCCTGCCCGACCTCGGCGGCGTGGTGCCCGCATCGTCGCGGGCCGCCGCCGCGATCGCCGCGGCGCGCTCGGCGGTCGGCAATCCGTACGTGTGGGGCGCCAACGGCCCCTTCGGCTTCGACTGTTCGGGCCTCACCCAGTGGTCGTACGCACAGGCGGGTGTCGGCCTGCCGCGCACCTCGCAGGCGCAGCGGTACGCCGGGCGCCAGGTGCCGCTCGGCCAGGCGCAGCCCGGCGACCTCATCACCTACCGCGACGACGCGAGCCACATCGGGATGTACATGGGCAACGGCCAGGTCGTGCACGCGCCCTACCCCGGCGCGGCCGTGCGCTACGACCCGGTGGGCATGATGCCGGTGTCCTCGGTGACGCGGATCTGACCGGCGGCTCGCCGCCCGCTGCCCGTACGATCTGAGTCATGGCTGGTCGCGGGCGTGGGTGGGCGGTGCTGGGCCTCTGTGCCGCGCTGCTCGCGGGGTGCGGCGGCCCTTCGGCGCCCGATGCCGCCCCCGGCGACGTGCGCAGACTGCTCGACCGGCGCGCGGACGCGGTGCTCGACCGGGACGCCGCCGCGTACCGCGCGACCGGCAGGCCCGCCGAGGCTTACGACAACCTCCGTGATCTCCCGCTCGCGTCGTGGGGGTACCGCCTGACCGCCTTCGACCGGGACGGCGCGCGGGCCACGGCGACCGCCGAGCTCCGGTACCGGATCAAGGGCTACGACAGGGCGCCGCTCAGCACGACGCGCACGCTCTTGCTCCAGGAGCGCGACGGGCAGTGGTACGTCGCCGCCGAGCGCCCCGCGAAGAAGGCCAGCGAGCAACTCTGGGACCAGGGGCCCGTTTCGGCCGTACGGGGCGACCACAGCCTCGTCATGGGCGTCGGGCGCGGGGACGCGGCCACCACGGAGCTGCGCGCGTACGCGGAGCTCGCCGACCGCGCGGTGCCTTTGGTGCGGGACGCCTGGCACGGGAAGTGGCCCGGGCAGGTCGTCGTCCTCGTGCCCAAGTCCCTCGACGGCATGGCGGGGCTGCTCGGGGCGCCCGCCTCCGGCTACCAGGGGATCGCGGCGGTGACCACGGGGGAGGCCGGCGGCTCCGGGCAGGCGCCCGCCGACCGGATCATCATCAACCCGGAGGCGTACGGCGTGCTCGGCGCCTTCGGCAAGCAGGTCGTCATCACCCACGAGACGACCCATGTCGCGACCCGCGCGCACACATCGTCGGCCACCCCGCTCTGGCTCTCCGAAGGCTTCGCCGACTGGGTGGGCTACCGCGGCACGGGCCGCACCGCGGCGCAGGCCGCGCCCGAACTGCGGCGCGCCGTACAGGAGGAGCGGCTGCCCGGAGCGCTGCCCGAGGACGGTGACTTCGGCTTCAGCGGGGACGCGGGGAAGCTTGCGCGGGCGTACGAAGGGGCGTGGCTTGCCTGCCGGATGATCGCGGACCAGTGGGGCGAGGAACGTCTGACGGCGTTCTACGAAGCGGTCGGCGAGCACAAGAAGAGGCCCGGCGCGGTGGAGGACGCCCTGCGGGACGTCCTCGACATCACCCCGGAGGAGTTCACGGCGCGGTGGCGTACGTATCTGCGCGCTGAGCTCGGCTGACCTCTTCGGGTTCAAGGCCGCGTTCCCGGGCGCGGGGCTCGGACACCGTCCGCCGCCACAGGCTCCGGCAGGCGAGCAGCGCCGCCGCGACGAGCAGACCATTGCGTACGAAGAGCAGTGCGATGCCCGGCGGATCGCTGGCCACCACGTGCGAGAACCAGACGGGGAACTCCAGGAACGTGACGAACGTGGCCGCGAGGACGAGCCGTGCGGGCAGCACCATCCGGCTCGTACGGAACGCCAGGCACACGGCGGCGATCCCCACCAGCCAGACCATGTACTGCGGGCTGATCACCCGGCTCGTCACGGTGAAAAGGAGCACGGCGACGAAGGCCGCGTCCGCGACCGTGCCCGCCGACCAGGCACGCGCCCGCAGCCGCCACACGAGCAGCCAGCAGCAGGCCGCCACGGACAGCGCCTGCGCCACCGTGCTCACCAGCGGGACGTACGGGCCGAGGAACTCCACCGAGCCGTAGTTCAGCTGCACCTGGCCGCTCCAGCCGAAGTGCCGGGCGACATGGAAGACGAGGGCGCCGAGCGACTCGACCTCGGTGCCCCGGTCGCGCTGGAAGGTCAGGAAGGCGAGCGCACCCGGCATCGCCACCAGGAAGGCGAGGGTGAGACCGAGCGCCGTGGCGGCCGCGGTGCCCCAGGAGCGCCGGGTGGCACGCGCGCGTGGCGTGCCGATGAGCAGCAGCGCCGGCCACACCTTGAGCAGCGCGCCGAAGCCCGCGAGCGCACCCATCGCGCGCGGATGCCGGGCCCCCGCGAGCAGCGCGGCGACCGCGACGGCCGTGACCATCAGGTCGTAACGGGCGTACACGGTGGGCCCGAGCAGTGCCACGCCCGTGACCCACACCCAGGCTCCCCGGAGCGACTTGCCGGGCTGCCGCCCCGCGTACAGGAGCAGTCCGATGACCAGCGCGTCGGCGAGGAACGCGAGGATGAAGAAGGCGGTGCCGTAGCCGAGGAAGGGCAGCAGGGCGGGGGAGAGGATCGCGAGGGCGGCGGCGGGCGGGTACTGCCAGGTGACGTCGTCGAGCGGGAAGGTGCCGGTGCGCAGGACCTCGTACCAGCCCTGGTAGATGACCCAGACGTCGCTGGTCACGTCGGGGCCCGGGGCGGCGAGGACCCTGAGGACGCAGAGCAGCAGGACGGTCCGGGTCAGGCCCCAGACGGCCAGGATCCGCACCATGCGCCACCACGCCCCTTTTCAGCCGGTTCATTGTGATTCGGGAGCCATGATGGCGGACGGAGCTGTGGATGGGCCAAGAGGCGGGGCGGTGAATGAGCCAAGAGGCGGGGCCGTTCGGCGCTCTGCCCGGCTTTCGGTACTGTCGGCGACGATGCACAAGACCCTGATCGTCACGAACGACTTCCCGCCCAGGCCCGGTGGCATCCAGGCGTTCCTGCACAACATGGCCCTTCGCCTGGACCCCGAGCAGCTCGTCGTCTACGCCTCGACCTGGAAGCGCGGCCGCGAGGGCGCGGAGGCGACGGCCGCCTTCGACGCCGAGCAGCCCTTCAAGGTCGTACGCGACCCCACGACGATGCTGCTCCCGACCCCGCGCGTCACCCGGCGCGCGGTCTCGCTGCTGCGTGAACACGGCTGTACGTCGGTGTGGTTCGGGGCGGCGGCGCCGCTGGGGCTGATGGCGCCCGCGCTGCGCAAGGCGGGCGCGAAGCGGCTCGTGGCGACCACCCATGGCCATGAGGCGGGCTGGGCCCAACTGCCCGCTTCCCGTCAACTCCTGCGCCGTATCGGCGAGTCGACGGACACGATCACCTATCTCGGTGAGTACACGCGATCCCGGATCGCCGCCGCGCTGACGCCCGCCGCGGCGGGGCGGATGGTCCAACTGCCGCCCGGCGTCGACGAGAAGACGTTCCACCCGGGCTCGGGCGGCGACGCCGTACGCGCCCGCCTCGGCCTGACCGACCGGCCGGTCGTGGTGTGCGTCTCGCGGCTCGTGCCGCGCAAGGGGCAGGACACGCTGATCCTCGCTCTGCCGCGGATTCTGGCCCGGGAGCCTGAAGCGGTTCTCCTGGTGGTCGGAGGCGGCCCTTACGTGAAGGAGCTGCGGAAGCTGGCCGCCGAGACGGGCGTCTCGGAGTCGGTCCGCTTCACCGGCGCGGTGCCGTGGGAGGAACTCCCCGCGCACTACGGGGCGGGCGATGTCTTCGCGATGCCGTGCAGGACCCGGCGGGGCGGCCTTGACGTGGAGGGCCTCGGCATCGTCTACCTGGAGGCTTCGGCGACGGGCCTTCCCGTCGTCGCCGGTGACTCCGGCGGTGCGCCGGACGCGGTGCTTGACGGGGAGACGGGGTGGGTCGTCCGCGGGGGCGTCCCGGAGGACGCCGCCGACCGGATCGTCACCCTGCTCGGTGACGCGGAGCTGCGGGCGCGGATGGGGGAGCGGGGCCGGGAGTGGGTGGAGGAGCGGTGGCGCTGGGATCTCTTGGCGGAGAGGCTTAAGGAACTTCTGTAGCGCGCCCCTGACGGGGCGCTGCGCAGCGCCCCGTCAGGGGCGCGGGGAACTGCGCGAGCAACCAGCCGCGACCGGCAGTCGCGAAACAAAACAAGCCCCCCACGGCGAGTGGGCGCACCGCTCGCGCTACCCGCGGTAAAGCGCTTCAATCTCGTCCGCGTAATCCTTCGCCACAACGTTCCGCTTCAACTTCAGGGACGGAGTCAGATGCCCCGACTCCTCCGTGAACTGCGTAGCAAGAACGCGGAACTTGCGTACGGACTCCGCCTTGGAGACCGCCGCGTTGCCGTCGTCGACGGCGCTCTGGATCGCCGCGAGCAGATCCGGGTCCTCCCGGAGCGACGCAGCCGTGGAGTCCGCGGGCTTCCCATGGTCCAAGGCCCAGCGGCCCACGAACTCGTCGTCGACCGTGACGAGCGCGCCCACGAAGGGCCGGCCGTCGCCGACGACCATGCACTCGGCGACAAGGGCGTGCGCGCGGATGCGGTCCTCGATCACCGCGGGAGCGACATTCTTGCCGCCCGCCGTCACGATGATCTCCTTCTTGCGGCCGGTGATCCGCAGATACCCGTCCTCGTCGAGCGTGCCGATGTCGCCGGTGTGGAACCAGCCGTCGGCGAGCGCCTCTTCGGTCGCGCCCTCGTTGTTCCAGTACTCCGTGAACAGGTGCTCGCCGTGCAGCAGCACCTCGCCGTCGTCGGCGATCCGCACCACGGAGCCCGGCAGCGGCTGGCCGACCGTACCGATCTTCTGGCGGTCCCACGGGTTGAAGGCGGTGGCCGCGCACGACTCCGTCAGGCCGTAGCCCTCCAGGACCGTGAAGCCGATGCCGCGGAAGAAGTGGCCCAGACGCTCACCCAGCGGCGCGCCGCCGGAGATCGCGTACTCGCCGCGACCGCCGAGCACGGCCCGCAGCTTGCTGTAGACCAGCTTGTCGAACGTCTTGTACTTGATCTTCAGGCCGAGCGAGGGACCGCTCGGGGTGTCGAGCGCGCGGCTGTACGCGATCGCCGTGTCCGCGGCCTTGTCGAAGATCTTGCCCTTGCCGTCGGCCTGCGCCTTGGCGCGCGCCGAGTTGTAGACCTTCTCGAAGACGCGCGGGACGCCCAGGATCATCGTCGGCCGGAACGAGGCCAGCTCATCCGTGAGGTTCTTGACGTCGGGCGCGTGGCCCAGCTTGATGGGCGCAAGGAGCGCGCCGACCTGGACGAGACGCCCGAAGACATGCGCGACGGGGAGGAAGAGGAGCACCGAGCACTCGCCGGTGCGGAACAGCGGCTTCAGGCGCTCCACCACGTTGCCGCACTCAGCGAAGAAGCTGCGGTGCGTGAGGACACAGCCCTTGGGGCGGCCCGTGGTGCCCGAGGTGTAGACGATGGTCGCCGGGTCGTCGGCGCCCGCGACCGCGCTGCGCTCGTCGACGGTCTCGTCCGAGATGTCGCCGCCCGCGCGGTTCAGCTCGTCGACGCCGCCCTTGTCGATCTGCCAGACGTTCACCAGATCGGGCAGGCGGTCGCGTACGGACTCGACGGCGGCGGTGTGCGCGTCCGACTCGACGACGATGGCCACGGCGCCGGAGTCACCCAGGATCCACTGGATCTGCTCGGCCGAACTCGTTTCGTACACCGGCACGGTGACCGCGCCCGCGCTCCAGATCGCGAAGTCCACGAGCGTCCACTCGTACCGGGTACGGGACATCAGGCCGACCCGGTCGCCGGGCCGCACGCCGGAGGCGATGAGCCCCTTCGCGGCGGCGCGCACCTCGGCGAGGAAGTTCTTGGCGGTGACGTCCTGCCAGGTGCCGTCCACCTTGCGGCCGATGACGGCGACATCCGGGTGCTGCACGGCATTTCTGCGGACGATGTCGGTCAGATTGCCGTCCGCGGGGACTTCGTACAGGGCCGGAAGGCTGAACTCGCGCAAGACTGCTGCTCCTACATAGGGCGCCGGCGCCACGACGTTGTGCGATGCGACGGTGCGGTCCAAGATCGGGCAGGTGCTCCCGGGGGGAAGTTGAACTGGAGCACTACTGGACTGCCCGGACGTTACCCATGGGTATGGCTTGTCCGGTAGGGGGTCCGGGCCAGATGTTCGGTGCGTCACACGTCGTTGTGGTCTGAACCGCACAGTACGCCACGCTCTTCCCGACTCGGAAGTAACCGCAGGTCCGCCCGCTCCTGAGGCCTCTACCCACCTCTGCCCGCTCGTTCTAGGGTGATCGGCATGCCAGGTTTCCGGGTCAATGTGGTCAGTGACGTGCACGGCAACACAAAGGATCTCGCCCGCGCGGGCGAGGGCGCCGACGCGCTCATCTGTCTCGGTGACCTGGTGCTCTTCCTCGACTACGCCGACCACTCGCGCGGCATCTTCCCCGACCTCTTCGGAGAGGAGAACGCCGACCGTCTTGTCGAGTTGCGCACCGCGCGCCGCTTCCACGAGGCCAGGGAGCTCGGCAAGCAACTGTGGGCGGGCATCGACAGGGGACCGGCCATCGAGCGCGCGGTGCGCAAGCAGTACGCCGAACTCTTCGCCGCCTTCCCCACGCCTACGTACGCCACATACGGCAATGTCGACATACCGATGCTGTGGTCCGAGTACGCGGCGCCCGGCACCACCGTCCTCGACGGCCAGCGCGCCGAGATCGGCGGGCGGGTCTTCGGCTTCGTCGGCGGCGGTCTGCGCACGCCCATGCGGACGCCCTACGAGATCAGCGACGAGGAGTACGCGGCCAAGATCGAGGCCGTCGGCGAGGTCGACGTGCTCTGTACGCACATCCCGCCGGAGGTTCCCGAGCTCGTGTACGACACCGTCGCGCGCCGCTTCGAGCGGGGCAGCCGGGCGCTGCTCGCGGCCATTCACAAGACCCGCCCGAGATACGCACTTTTCGGCCACGTCCATCAGCCGCTGACCCGGCGGATGCGCATCGGGGCGACCGAGTGTGTGAACGTTGGGCACTTCGCGGGCTCGGGCAGGCCGTGGTCGCTGGAGTGGTGACAGCGGTCCATCCGGTGCGCGATAGCCTTCACGCGTCACACACGCAGACACCACTCCCCGCACCGGACCGCATCTGGAGGAGCCACAGAGATGGCGGAACACACCAGCTCGAGCATCACGATCGAGGCGGCACCGGCCGAGGTGATGGGGGTGATCGCCGACTTCGCGCGCTACCCGGACTGGACGGGTGAGGTGAAGGAGGCGGAGGTGCTCGACACCGACGACCAGGGCCGCGCCAAGCAGGTCCGCCTCGTCATGGACGCGGGCGCGATCAAGGACGACCAGACCCTCGGCTACACCTGGAGCGGCGAGAACGAGGTCAGCTGGACCCTCGTCAAGTCGCAGATGCTGCGGTCGCTCGACGGTTCGTACCTCCTGAAGCCGTCCGGCGACGGCACCGAGGTCACGTACAAGCTGACCGTCGACGTCAAGATCCCGATGCTCGGGATGATCAAGCGCAAGGCGGAGAAGGTCATCATCGACCGGGCGCTGGCGGGCCTGAAGAAGCGCGTGGAGGCCGGGGCTTAAGCGCGCGGCGCCCCTTCGGGGCGCTGTCGGTCACGGGCGTAACGTTCACCCTTATGCGCACCCTCCTGCTCACCGGCCCCGGCGGCTCCGGGCGAACCACAGCCGCCGCGGCCACCGCGCTCACCGCCGCCCGCGAGGGCGCCCGCACCCTTCTGATCACCGCCGACGGAGTCGACGCCCTCGGCCAGGAGCCGGGCCTCACCGTCAAGAGGCCGGCCCCGGGCGACGAGTTCCGTGACGACCTCCTCGCCCTGCAGGAGAAGGCGGCCTCCGCCTTCGACCTGCTCGGCGCAGGACGTCTGGAGGGCGAGGAACTCACCCCGCTGCCCGGCAGCGACGAGCTTGCGCTGCTGCGCGCCCTGCGCGACGCGGGGCGGGACGCGTACGACACCGTGGTGGTGGACCTGCCCCCGCTGCCCCGCGCCCTCGCGGTCCTCGCGCTCCCCGAGCAGCTCCGCCGCTACCTCCGCAGGCTGCTGCCCCCCGAGCGGCAGGCCGCCCGCGCCCTGCGCCCGATGCTCGGCCGCATCGCCGGCGTCCCGATGCCCGCCGGCTTGCTGTACGAGACGGCGGCCCGCTGGGACGCCGAACTCGCCGCCGCGCAGGCCGTGATCGAGGATCCGGGCACGACCGTGCGGCTCGTGGCCGAGCCGGGCCCCGCGGGCGCCGACGCGGTGCGCGCCGCCGCCACCGGGCTCGCCCTGCAGGGCCTGCGCACCGACGCCGTCCTCGCCAATCGCGTGCTGCCCGACGACACCGCCGACACCTGGTTCGCCGGGCTCATCGCCCAGCAGCGCAAGACCCTGGCCGAGTGGACGGGGACGTACGGCGAAGAGCTCCGCGCCGTCCCGCACCTGGGCCACGATCCGCGCGGCGCCGACGACCTGGCCGCCCTCCACGTGCCCGCGCCCGGCGCCGCTCCTGAGCCGGTCGAGTGGCCCGTCACCGACGCGCTCGCCGACGACGGCGTCCTGGTCTGGCACATCCCGCTCCCCGGAGCCGTGCGCGACGAGCTCGGCCTGATCCGGCGCGGCGACGAACTGGTCGTCACGGCGGGCCCGTTCCGGCGCATCGTCACGCTGCCGTCCGCGCTGCGCCGCTGCACCGTCGCGGGCGCCGGTCTTCGCGAGGGCGAGCTGCGGGTGCGGTTCACGCCCGACCCGGATCTGTGGCCGCGTACACGGTGAACGGCCTACCGCCGTTCGGGTAACGTCGGGAGTACGAATCCATAGGTCCACCGGTTCCATAGATCCACCGGCCGCCCTCCGCAGGAGTCAGTCCGTCATGAGCGATGCCACCGAGCGCGAAGTGCCCGAGCCCGAAGCGGCCGACACCGATGCCGACGCCTGGGAGAAGGCGTGCGCCGAGGACCTCGCGGCGGAGAAGGCCCGCCGCCGGGAGCAGTACGGGACACCGCCGGGATCGGCGGGCGAGGAGCTGCGCAAGCTCGTCGACGCCGTCTCGGAGAAGCTGTCCGGACTCCAGACGCCGTTGCTCGGCGCGGTCGCGCAGGGCGCCGTCGAGCAGACCGTGAAGCAGGTCGTCCAGCAGGCGAAGGCCGCCGTCGAACCGGTCATCGAGCGCAACCCCGATGTCTTCGACCATCTCGCCGCCGCGGGCAATGAACTGCTCGCCGCGTACCGCTCCGCGGTCGAGAGCCAGGAGGGCCGCTGGACCCGCGGGAGCGACGCGGCGCGGGGCCCGGAGCGGCGCGATGACGGCCCGGGGCCCGGCGAACACATCGACCTGGACTGAACACCCCTCGGGTACGGTTGGCCGTAGCGGGGCTCGACCGAAACTGAGGGACACATGGGACTCACCATCGGCGTCGATATCGGCGGCACGAAGATCGCGGCCGGAGTGGTCGACGAAGAGGGCACCATTCTCGACACCCACAAGGTGCCCACGCCGCCGACCGCCGACGGCATCGTGGACGCGATCTGTGCCGCCGTGTCGGGAGCCGGCAAGGGGAACGACGTGGAGGCCGTCGGCATCGGTGCCGCCGGGTACGTCGACGACAAGCGCGCCACCGTTCTCTTCGCGCCGAACATCGACTGGCGCCACGAGCCGCTGAAGGACAAGGTCGAGCAGCGGGTCGGCATGCCGGTCGTCGTCGAGAACGACGCGAACGCGGCGGCCTGGGGCGAGTACCGCTTCGGCGCGGGCCAGGGTCATGAGGACGTCATCGTCATCACGCTGGGCACGGGCCTCGGCGGCGGCATCATCATCGGCAACAAGCTGCGCCGCGGACGCTTCGGCGTCGCCGCGGAGTTCGGGCACATCCGGACCGTGCCGGACGGACTGCTGTGCGGCTGCGGGAGCCAGGGGTGCTGGGAGCAGTACGCGTCGGGGCGTGCGCTTCTGCGGTACGGGCGGCAGCGGGCCAACGCGACGCCGGAGGCCGCGGAGATTCTCCTCGGGCTCGGCGACGGCACGGTGGACGGCATCGAGGGCAAGCACATCAGTGAGGCGGCCCGGCAGGGTGACCCTGTCGCCGTCGACTCCTACCGGGAGCTGGCCCGCTGGGTCGGTGCGGGCCTGGCCGACCTGGCCTCGCTCTTCGACCCCTCCGCGTTCATCGTGGGTGGAGGGCTCTCCGACGAGGGCGAGCTGGTGCTCGACCCGATCCGGAAGTCCTTCCGGCGGTGGCTGATCGGTGGGCAGTGGCGGCCGCATGCGCAGGTGCTGGCAGCGCAGCTGGGCAATAAGGCGGGGCTTGTGGGTGCCGCGGATCTTGCTCGGCAGGGGTAGTTGCTGCTCGGTGATTTTTTCTTGGCGCCCGTTGCCCCTCTGCGGGGCGGCGGGCGCCTTGCTGCGTCGGTGCCCGACGGCCCACAACGAGGACGTGGGACGGGCGGGACGTCTGCCCGCAACAGGGAGCGCGCGGCGCTATCTTGATCCGCATGGCGATCACTCCGCTGCCCAACTCCCGGACCCATGAAGACGGTTCAGCCGTGATCCGGGTGCTCAGTTACAACATCCGGTCCATGCGGGACGACACCGACGCCCTGGCCCGCGTCATCGCCGCGTGTGAACCCGACCTCGTACTCGTCCAGGAGGCTCCCCGGTTCTTCCGGTGGCGCAAGAAGCTGGCGCGCCTTGCGCGCGCGGCCGATCTGGTGATGCTCTCGGGCGGGGCCACCGCCTCCGGGCCCGCGCTGCTCTGCTCGCTGCGGGCGACCGTGGAGCGGACCGAGGACGTGCTGCTCCCGCTCACCCCGGGCCTGCACCGGCGCGGCTTCGCGACCGCCGTCGTACGGTTCGGGGGCGCCAGGATCGGCGTCCTGAGCTGCCATCTGAGCCTGCAGAGCGACGAGCGGTACGCGCAGGGCGGGATGCTGCTCGACCGGCTCGCCGGGATGGGCGTGGAGCACGCCGTCGCGGGCGGTGATCTGAACGACCGCCCCAAGGGCCGTACGTTCCGCAGGCTCGCCTCGGAGCTGCGGGACTGCTGGGCGACGGCGCCCTGGGGCGGCGAGAACACCTCGACGCCGGGCGACCCCCATCAGCGTATCGACGCGATCTTCGCGACGTCCGGGGTCGAAGTGCTCGGCTGCGGCGTGCCGTTGGAGCTCGACGGAGTGAGCGAGGCGGATCTGCGGGCGGCCACGGACCATCTGCCCGTGCTCGCCGCCCTCAGAATCCCGGCAGCTCAAGGGGGTTAGAAGGGGTTAGACGACCGCGCCGCGCCCCGGATCGTCGTCCTCGTCGTCGTCGCCCTTCATCCGCGTCACCAGCGTGGCGAAGCCGCCGAGGAAGCCGCCGATGCTGAGCGTGGCGATCCACCACGTCATGTTCCAGCCGAGCAGCACGGTGAGCAGGAGCAGCACCGGACCGCCGATCACGGCCAGCCAGGCGAACTTCGCCGTCACGTCGGCCTCGGGCAGCGGCGGCGGCTCCGGCGGGACGAAATGGCCCTCGTCGTCCGCGTCCAGGTCGTCGTCGGAGGCCTCCGGCGCGGCGTAGTCACGCGGCCCGCCGACTCCGGGTGCGAAGGAGACGGAGCCGCCGAGCGGCGTCTTCGTGTCGGAGCCCTCGGATCCCGCAGAGCCCTCGGAGCCCTTGTCCCGCTTGCCGTCCGTCTCCGGAGGCTCATTCGTCTCGGGCTCAAGGAGCGCCAGGTCCTCCACGGACTTGAACGGCTTGGCGCCCGGCGGGTCCGCCGGCTCCTGTCCGTACCCGGCGACGATCTCGCGCCAGACCGCGTCCTCGTCCAGCGGCACGCCGCCCTCCGGGGCCGCCTTCTCCTCGGGCTCGGGCTCGCGGTCCTCGTCGTGGTCCGGTTCACGTCGGTCCTGCTCAGCCACCGGAGGCCGTCCCTTCCTTGCCGACACTGGGGGCGAGCCGGCCGATGAACGCGAGGCTCTCCTCGAAAATCCGGTCCGCGTCGTGGTCCAACGTCGCGACGTGGTAGCTCTGTTCCAGGAGGATCTCGGTGACGTCCGTGGAGGACACCCGGCTGAGGATCCTGGCCGAGTCGACCGGCGGCACCACATGGTCCTGCGGGCTGTGCAGAAGCAGCAGCGGCTGTGTCACCTGCGGCAGCTCCCCGTCGACCCGGGCGAAGAACTGGCGCATGGAGTGCGCCGCGTGCAGCGGAACCCGGTCGTAGCCGACCTCGTCCGAGCCCTCCAGGGCGATGTCGCTCGCGATGCCCTTCGTCGTGCGCACCAGATGCCGGGCGACCGGCAGCGCGTGCGCGGCCAGACCGTGCACCTTGTTCGCCGGGTTCACCAGGACTATGCCGCGCACCGCGTCGCCGTGCTTCGAGGCGAGCGCCAGCGTGAGCGCGCCGCCCATGGAGAGCCCGAAGACGAAGACCTCCGCGCACCGCTCCAGGAGCCCGTGCAACTCGCGCTCCACCTCCGCGTACCAGTCCTGCCAGCCGGTGATCTGCAGGTCCTCCCAGCGCGTGCCGTGCCCGGGCAGCAGCGGGAGGGAGACGGTCAGGCCCTGTTCCGCGAGGTACTCGGCCCAGGGGCGCAGGGACTGCGGGGATCCGGTGAAGCCGTGACAGAGGAGGACGCCGATCTCGCCGCCCTCGTGGCGGTACGGCTCGGCTCCGGGGAGGACCGGCACTTCGGTCTCCTTCGTGAGATGTGGCTGCGGGGTTACACGGAGTACTTCACGGTACGCGACCGGACTGACACCGACCAGGGCCGTCGGGCCCTTTGGCCTTACAGCGGGTTAAGGTCTGATCCACACATAACAGGAGGCACTCGGTTTGATCTACGGCGCAATGAAGGTCGCCATCGGAGGGCCGCTGAAGCTCGGCTTCAGGCCCTGGGTGGAAGGCCTTGAGAACGTACCCGCCGAAGGACCGGCCATCCTGGCGAGCAACCATCTCTCCTTCTCGGACTCCTTCTTCCTGCCCGCGGTGCTCGACCGCAAGGTCACCTTCATCGCCAAGGCGGAGTACTTCACGTCACCCGGTGTGAAGGGGAAGCTCACCGCGGCCTTCTTCAAGGGCGTCGGCCAGCTGCCCGTGGACCGCTCCGGCGCGCGCGGCGCGGGCGAGGCGGCCATCAAGAGCGGCATCGAGGTCCTGGAGCGCGGCGAGCTCTTCGGCATCTACCCGGAAGGCACCCGTTCGCCCGACGGGAGGCTCTACCGTGGCAAGCCCGGCGGCCTGGCCCGCGTGGCACTCGCCACCGGGGCGCCGGTGCTGCCCGTGGCGATGATCGACACCGAGAAGATCCAGCCGCCCGGCAAGGTGCTGCCCAAGCTCATGCGGCCCGGTATCAAGATCGGCAAGCCGCTCGACTTCAGCAGGTACCACGGCATGGAGCACGACCGGTTCGTCCTGCGGGCGGTGACCGACGAGGTCATGTACGAGATCATGAAGCTGTCCGGCCAGGAGTACGTCGACGAGTACGCGACCGCTGCGAAGCGCCGTCTCGCCGACGAGGCGAAGGCCGGGAAGGAAGCCGAGAAGAAGGCCGCGGCGGCCGAGAAGGAACGGTCCGGCGCCTAGCGGCGTCGGTGCAGAGGAGGAGCCGAGGGGCGCCTCCAGGGGTGGGGGAGCGTGACCAGCACAGCCAAGCGCGTACGCGTCATGAGGATGTCGGTCGAGCAGCCGCTGTGGCGTGCGCTGACCGGCTACCGCGTGCTGACCATGCTCTACGCGATCGGCCTGTTCGTGGCCGCGTACGAGAGGTTCGACCGCCCCTGGGTGGCCATCGCGTACTACGTGGTGCTCGCCGGGTGGACGCTCGGCACGCTGCCGAAGGTCTCGGGTGCCGCGAGCTGCACCAAGCGGTTCCTGGTCATCGACCTGACCGTCGCGATCACCGGGATCCTGCTCACTCCGGCGGCCGACTCGCACCAGCGGATCGTCCACGACGGTCCGACGCTGCCGTCGATATGGACGGCGGGCGCGGTGCTCGCCTTCGCGATCAAGGGCGGCTGGCGGTGGGCGGCCTTCGCGTCGGCGCTGGTCGGCGTCGCCAACATCGCGCAGCGCGGCAGGCCAACCCAGGACACGCTGCACAACGTCCTGCTGGTCTGTATCGCCTCCATCGCCATCGGGTACGTCGTCGAGGTCGCCCGCGCCTCCGAGCGCACCCTCGCCCGGGCCCTGGAGATCGAGGCCGCGACCCGCGAGCGCGAGCGTCTTGCCCGCGACATCCACGACAGCGTGCTCCAGGTCCTCGCGATGGTGCAGCGGCGCGGCAGCGCGCTCGGCGGCGAGGCTGCGGAGCTCGGCAGGCTCGCGGGGGAGCAGGAGGTCGCGCTGCGCACGCTGGTGGCGGGCGGCCTGGTCCGCACGAGCCATGTGTCGGAGGACGCATCGCTGGGGGCCGTGGTCCGCGCGGTGGAGGAGCCCGACGATGACGACGACGCCGACCCCTGCGACCTGCGCTCGCTGCTCTTTCCGTACGCGGGCGCGAAGGTGACCGTCTCGGAGCCGGGCGCCCCCGTCGGGCTCCCGCCCAAGACCGCGCGGGAACTGGCGGCCGCGGTCGGCGCCGCCCTGGACAACGTCCACCGGCACGCGGGCCCGGACGCCGCCGCCTGGATCCTCGTCGAGGACGAGCCGGACGCGGTGATCGTGACGGTGCGGGACGACGGCCCCGGCATCCCCGAAGGCCGCCTCGCGGAGGCCGAGGGCGAGGGGCGGCTCGGCGTCGCCCTGTCGATCAGGGGGCGGCTGCGGGACATCGGGGGCACGGCCGAGCTGATCTCGGTGCCGGGGCAGGGCACGGAAGTGGAAATGAGGGTCCCGCGGAACGCGGGGGACCCGGAGAACGTGGACAGCACACGGGGGAAGGCAGGAAAGGAACGATGAGCGAGCAGCAACAGCGGGAGGGCCAGGACGGCCAGGGCTCGGTGAAGGTCATGGTCGTCGACGACCACCCGATGTGGCGGGACGCGGTCGCCCGCGACCTCGCCGAGGTGGGCTTCGACGTGGTCGCCACGGCGGGCGACGGCGAGCAGGCCGTACGCCGCGCGCAGGCCGCCGCGCCGGACGTCCTCGTACTCGATCTCAACCTGCCTCTGAAGCCGGGCGTCCAGGTCTGCAAGGAACTCGTCAGTGCCAACCCGGCCCTGCGGGTGCTCGTCCTCTCGGCCAGCGGCGAGCACGCCGACGTCCTGGAGGCGGTCAAGTCGGGGGCCACCGGCTATCTCCTGAAGTCGGCCTCCACCGCCGAGCTGACCGACGCGGTGCGCCGCACGGCCGTCGGTGACGCGGTCTTCACGCCGGGCCTCGCGGGCCTGGTCCTCGGCGAGTACCGCCGCCTCGCGTCCGATCCGGCGCCCGGCACCCCGGACGAGCCGAAGGCCCCGCAGCTCACCGACCGCGAGACCGAGGTGCTTCGCCTGGTCGCCAAGGGGCTGAGCTACAAGCAGATCGCCGAGCGCCTTGTCATCTCGCACCGCACCGTGCAGAACCACGTGCAGAACACCCTGGGCAAGCTCCAGCTGCACAACAGGGTGGAGCTCGTGCGGTACGCGATCGAGCGCGGACTCGACGACGAGTAGCCCTCATTCGAGTGAACATGCTTGATCAACTCCCCTGCGGAGAAACGGAATTGACCGTCCGTACCGTCCCTCAGTGACCTGGATCACCATTAGCGTGACTCGCATCAGGTCACTGAGGCGAAGGGACTTTCCATGGGGGCCAAAAAAATTGGCGTACTGACCGGAGGCGGCGACTGCCCCGGGCTCAACGCCGTCATCCGGGGCATCGTCCGCAAGGGCGTGCAGGAGTACGGCTATCGCTTCGTCGGCTTCCGGGACGGCTGGCGCGGTCCGCTGGAGGGCGACACCGTCCAGCTCGACATCCCGGCCGTGCGAGGCATCCTGCCCCGCGGCGGCACCATCCTCGGCTCCTCGCGCACCAATCCGCTCAAGGTCGAGAACGGCATCCGCCGGATCAAGGAGAACCTCGCCAAGTACGAGGTCGACTCCCTCATCGCGATCGGCGGCGAGGACACCCTCGGCGTCGCAGCGCGGCTCACCGACGAGTACGGCATCGATGTCGTCGGCGTACCGAAGACCATCGACAACGACCTGTCCGCCACGGACTACACCTTCGGCTTCGACACCGCGGTGGGGATCGCCACCGAGGCGATCGACCGGCTGCACACCACCGCCGAGTCGCACATGCGGGTCCTCGTGGTCGAGGTCATGGGGCGGCACGCGGGCTGGATCGCCCTGCACTCGGGCCTGGCGGGCGGCGCGAACGTCATCCTCATTCCGGAGCAGCGCTTCGACCTCGACCAGGTGTGCGCCTGGGTGACCTCGCGCTTCAAGGCCTCGTACGCCCCGATCGTCGTCGTCGCCGAAGGGGCCATGCCCAAGGACGGCGAGATGGTCCTCAAGGACGGTACGCAGGACTCCTTCGGGCACGTCCGGCTCTCCGGGGTCGGCGAGTGGCTGGCCAAGGAGATCGAGGGGCGGACGGGGAAGGAAGCCCGGACGACCGTGCTCGGTCACGTCCAGCGGGGCGGCACGCCCAGCGCCTTCGACCGCTGGCTTGCCACGCGCTTCGGGCTGCACGCGATCGAGGCCGTACGGGACGGCGACTTCGGCAAGATGGTTGCTCTGCAGGGGACGGACATCGTGCGGGTGCCCATCGCTGACGCGACGTCGAAGCTGAAGACCGTGGACCCGAAGTTGTACGCCGAGGTGGGGGTTTTCTTCGGCTGATGTCCGGTGGGCGGGTGCGACCTGTGCCGCCGCTTCGCGGCGGATTTTTTCCCACCCGCCCACCCGTTTCTCCGCAGTGCCGTTCTGGCCGTACGTACCTACACTCGGCCCCATGGAGATCCTCGCCTTCGGCGTGCAAGCCGACGAGAAGCCGCTGATCGAGAAGGCCTTCGCCGCCCACCACGACGTCCGCTGCCTGGATGTCTTCCTCACCGAGGACACCGCCCCCATCGCCGCCGGCTACGAGATCATCTCCACCAGCGTCAACGCCGACCTCGGCAACCGCGTCCTGCAGACCCTCGCCGCCGGCGGGACGCAGATGATCGCCCAGCGCTCGACCGGGTTCAACAACATCGACCTCCAGGTCGCCGAGCGCCTCGGCTTCACCATCGCCCGTGTCTCGTACTACTCGCCGTACTCCGTCGCCGAGTTCGCCTGGACCCTCGCGATGGCCGTCAACCGCCGCATCGTCCGCGCCAGCAACCGCACCCGCGACTTCGACTTCCGCCTCGACGGCCTGATGGGCCGCGATCTGCGGGGCCGCACGGTCGGGGTGCTCGGCACCGGGAAGATCGGCGAGGCGTTCACCCGGATCGCGCACGGCTTCGGCATGAATCTGCTCGGCTGGGACATCACCCAGAACCCGGCGTGCGTCGAACTCGGCATGAAGTACGTGGAGAAGGACCAGCTCTTCGCCGAGGCCGACCTGATCAGCCTGCATGTGCCGCTGCTCCCTGCCACCCAGCACATCGTCGGCGCCGACGCGCTGCGGATGATGAAGGACGACGCGATCCTGGTGAACTCCAGCCGGGGCGGGCTCATCGACACCGAGGCCCTCGTCACGGAGTTGCGCGCGGGCCGCTTCGCGGGCGTCGGGCTCGATGTGTACGAGGCGGAGGCGGGGCTCTTCTTTCTCGACAAGTCCCTCGAGGTCGTCCAGGACGACACCCTGGCCCGCCTGGTGACGTTCCCGAACGTCGTGGTCACCTCGCACCAGGCGTACTACACGCGGGACGCGGTGGGCCAGATCATCGACACCACGGTGCAGAACGTCCTGGACTACCGGGAGGGCCGCCGAGGCGAGAACGTACTGGTCCCGGCGGCCCCCGCCCCTGCGCCCTAGACCAGCACGCCCGAAAGGAGCTCCCGCACGATCGCCGTGCCGCGCAGCGAGAGCACCGACTCCGGATGGAACTGGACGCCCGCGAAGCCCGGCCCCCGCAGCGCGTGCACCTCGCCCGTCGCCGCGTCCCTGCTGACCTCGACGCCGTGCGCCGCCAGTTCCAGCGATGTCTCCTCGTCGCAGTGGGCCACGAAGCTGTTGTAGAAGCCGACCGTCTCCGGCCGCCCGAACAGGTCGATCCGGGTCTGCGCGCCCTGGTACGGGACCTCCTTGCGGACGATGTCCAGGCCGAGTTCGGCGGCGAGCAGCTCATGGCCGAGGCAGACGCCGAGGACGCCGTGGCGGTGATCGCGGATCGCCTCGGCGGCCAGGGAGCGCAGGGAGGTCATTTTCGGGTCGGTGGGGTCGGAGGGGTTGCCGGGCCCGGGCCCGAGGATCAGCGGGCCCTCGTGGGCGAGCACCGTCTCGCGCAGGCCCGGCTCGTCGTAGCGCCGGATCGTCACGTCGAGACCGGAGGAGCGCAGCAGGTGCGCCAGCATCGCCGTGAACGTGTCCTCGCCGTCGACCACCAGGGCGTGCCCGGACAATTCGGTCAGCTGCTCCTGCATCCGCAGCCAGAACGGGGCGAGCCCGGCCCGCCTGCCGTCGAGGGCGGCACGCACGCGGGGGTCGTCGGCCAGTGCCGGGCGTACGCCCTCGTGGCGGGGCCGTCCGGGACGTACACCCAGAGCCGCGAGCACGCCCGCCGCCTTCGCGTGGGTCTCCGCGACCTCGCCCGCCGGGTCCGAGCCGCGCACCAGCGTGGCGCCCACGGGGACGCGAAGGCGGCCCGCGGGGGAGATGTCGGCGGTGCGGATCAGGATGGGGGAGTCGAGGGTCTGCGCGCCGCCCGCGTCGCGGCCGATGAGGGCGAGGGCGCCCGCGTAGTAGCCCCGGCCCCCGGTCTCGTGCCGTTCGATGACCCGGCAGGCGTTCTGCACCGGCGACCCGGTGACCGTCGCCGCGAACATCGTCTCCTTGAGGACCTCGCGCGCGTCGAGCGACGACTTGCCCCGCAACTCGTACTCGGTGTGCGCGAGATGGGCCATCTCCTTCAGGCGCGGGCCGACGACGACACCGCCCATGTCGCCCACCGTGCACATCATCTTGAGCTCCTCGTCGACGACCATCGACAGCTCCTCGGTCTCCTTGCCGTCGGCGAGGAAGGTGAGCAGATCGTCCGCGGTGGGGCCTTCGGCCGGGTAGCGGTAGGTCCCGCTGATCGGGTTCATCACGACCGTCCCGCCGGACATCCGCACATGCACCTCGGGGCTCGCCCCGACCAGGGTGCGGTCCCCGGTGTGCACGACGTACGTCCAGTAGGCGCCGCGCTCGCCCACGAGCAGCCTGCGGAAGAGGGCAAGCGCGTCCGCCCTGCCGAAGCCGGGGATCTCACCCTCGTACGTACGGCGGATGACGAAGTTCGCGCCCTCGCCCCGCCCGATCTCCTCGCGCAGGACCCGCCCGACGATGTCCGCGTACGCGTCGTCGTCCACGTCGAAGGCACCGCCCTCGACCCGTACGTCGTGGGTGGGCAGTGCCGACAGGGCCTCGGCAAGCGGGAGTTCGTACGTCTCGTCGGGGGTCAGGACCGCGAGCGGTGTGCCGTCGTCGCGCACGTCGAAGCCGCGCTCCCTGATCTGCCGGAAGGGGATGAGCGCGAGGCCCTCGTCGGGGATGTCGGCGAGCCGTTCGTAGGTGCCGACGGAGCCGATCAGGACCTCCACCGTGTCGTGGTCGCGGCCGGGGGTGCGGCGGCGGAGCACCGCGAACGGGCGGTCGTCGTCGATGAGATCGAGCAGGTGTGGCTGGGAGTGCATGGGTTCTGTTCCTTCTCACTCGGAGAGGAACGGCCCCGGTCCCGCACAGGTCCGGAAAACCCGGAAAACACTGAAGGCCGCCCCTCGGGCGGCCTTCGCGAGTCTGGGTACGCGCAGAATCAGTGGGCCGCCGGATGAGCGGGCCACCACCAGTTACGGGTCTGCTGCGAGTACATGCCACGCACCTTAGCGCATCATCAGGACGTCCAGGGCCTCGTCGAGATAGGCGCCGAACTCGTCGGTCGCGGGCAGCGCCGACGGCACCGCGTGCCCGAGCTGGGCGTGCCCCAGATAGACCGTGTACGCGAGAAGACCGCGCCGCCGCGCCTCCGCCTCGGGGAAGCCGAGCCCGGCGAAGAGCTCGGCGACGTACGCGACCCGGCGCTCGGTCACGCGGCGCATGACCTCGGCGACCTGGGGGTGCGACGCGGTCGCGAGGAGGGCGACCTCCAGGGGGTCGGAGGTGGCCGACGAGATGGCCTCGGCGAAGAGCAGCCGGACGCGCTCGCGCGGGTCGGGCTCGGCCTCGACCTCCTGGATCGTCCCCTCGGTGTGGATCTCCGCCCAGCGGTTCAGGGCGGCCTCGATGAGCGCGTCACGGTTGGCGAAGTGCCAGTAGAAGCTGCCCTTGGTGGTGCCGAGGCGGACCGCCAGGGGCTCCACGGCGACGGCGGCGAGCCCGCCCTCGCCGATCGCGGTGAGCGCGGCGTCCGCCCAGTCGTCGGCGGTCAGGCGGGGCTTCACCGCGGTCTTCTTCTGCTGCCGTTGCACCATGTCCGTACGGTACCGTATGGTCGACCATACGCCAGCGTATGGAGGTGCGCGATGAGCACGGTACTCAATGAGCACGAGCGCGTGATCAAGGCCCCGGCGCGGGAGGTCGGTGCCCTGCTCGACCGCCTCTCCGCCGATGACGACCCGATCTTCCCGACGCCCGCCTGGGAAGGGATGATCTTCGACCGTCCGCTCGGCGTGGGCGCGACCGGCGGCCACGGCCCGGTCCGCTACAGCGTCACGGAGTACGAGCCCGGCCACCGCGTCCGCTTCGATTTCACCCCGCCCGACAACGGCTTCCACGAGCTGACGGTCGAGCCCATAGGGGAGCGGCGCTGCCGCGTGCGGCACGTTCTGCGGACCCGGCCCGAGGGCATGAACCGCGTCCTGTGGCCCACCCTCATCAGGCCCCTGCACAACACGATCATCGAAGAGGTCTTCGACAACAACGAGCGCGTCGCGACCGGCGGCTGCGCCCGCCCCGTCCGGTGGTCACCCCTGGTGCGGCTCTACAACCGGCTCGCCTGGACCCGCCCGGAGACCGTCGGCGTACCGGAGGCGGCCGGCCTGATCCGGTCCGCCGTCGAGCGGCCCGGCTATGAGGACGCGTACCGCATGGAGCTGCTCCCCGGGCAGCCGCGCGACCCGGAGGCCTGGACCGGCATCCTGCGCGACGCCTTTCCGGTCCTGGCCCGCGAGGGCGACGAACTGCTCCTGGAGGTGGACACGGCCGGCCTGACCGCCCGCGCCTCGATCCTGGTCGACGAGCGGTACGTCACGCTCAGCACCGCCGCCCGCGCCGACACCCTGCGCGGCCGGGTCTACTGGGCGGTGGTGCGGCGCGTTCACCCCTTCATGGCCCGCACCATGCTGCGCCGCACCCACCGCAGGCTGACCCTCGCGACGCCGAACGCGGGCGAGCGGGAGCTGGCGCGCCGCCGCTCGGCTGTGTCGCCTCCGTCTCACTTGGTGAGCGGGTGAATGGACGGCGGACATCACCCCGTAATGTTGTCGGGGTGACCGTGAACGCTAAGAGCACCCCGACCGGTGGCAACACCTGGCGAGACCTTCCCGCGGCGCAGCAGCCTGAGTACCCCGATGCCGAGGCTCTGCGCGATGTGATCGCGGACCTCGAGTCGTATCCGCCGCTCGTCTTCGCAGGCGAGTGCGATCAGTTGCGCGCCCGCCTTGCGTCTGTGGCCAAGGGCGAGGCGTTCCTGCTCCAGGGCGGCGACTGTGCAGAGGCCTTCGACGCCGTGTCTGCCGACCACATCCGAAACAAGCTGAAGACGCTGCTCCAGATGGGCGCCGTCCTGACCTACGCCGCCTCCGTGCCCGTCGTGAAGGTGGGCCGCATCGCGGGGCAGTACTCGAAGCCCCGCTCCAAGGGCACCGAGACCCGCGACGGCGTGACCCTGCCGACGTACCGGGGCGACTCGGTCAACGGCTTCGACTTCAACGAGAAGGCCCGCATCCCGGACCCCGAGCGCCTGAAGCGGATGTACAACGCATCCGCGTCGACGCTCAACCTGGTGCGCGCCTTCACTACCGGCGGCTACGCCGACCTGCGCCAGGTGCACGCCTGGAACCAGGACTTCGTGAAGTCGTCCCCCTCGGGCCAGCGCTACGAGCAGCTGGCGCGCGAGATCGACCAGGCGCTGAACTTCATGCACGCCTGCGGGGCCGACCCGGAGGAGTTCAAGACCGTCGAGTTCTTCGCCTCGCACGAGGCGCTGCTCCTCGACTACGAGTCGGCCCTGACCCGCGTGGACTCGCGCACGGGCCGCCTTTACGACACCTCGGGCCACATGGTCTGGATCGGTGAGCGCACCCGTCAGCTGGACGGCGCGCACATCGAGTTCGCCTCCAAGGTGCGCAACCCGATCGGCATCAAGCTCGGCCCGACGACGACCACGGAGGAGGCGCTGCAGTACATCGAGCGCCTCGACCCGGACCGCGAGCCCGGCCGCCTCACCTTCATCGTCCGCATGGGCGCCGACAAGGTCCGGGACAAGCTCCCGGAGCTTGTCGAGAAGGTCACCGCGTCCGGCGCGACCGTCGCCTGGGTCACCGACCCGATGCACGGCAACACCTTCGAGGCGGCATCCGGCCACAAGACCCGCCGCTTCGACGACGTGCTCGACGAGGTCAAGGGCTTCTTCGAGGTCCACAAGGGCCTGGGCACCCACCCGGGCGGCATCCATGTCGAGCTCACCGGTGACGACGTCACCGAGTGCGTGGGCGGCGGCGACGAGATCTTCGTCGACGACCTGCACCAGCGCTACGAGACGGCCTGCGACCCGCGCCTGAACCGCAGCCAGTCCCTGGACCTGGCGTTCCTGGTGGCGGAGATGTACCGGGACCAGTAATTCCCTCCTGTACGCAGCGGTGGGGCGCGGATCCATGTGATCCGCGCCCCACCGGCGTATCCGGGGCTTTTGCGAGCAGGAAGCGGCGGGTAAGGTTAGGTTAGCCTCACCGATCAATCGGGACGGGCACTACTTATGGATCCTGCTGTCGATCCCGATCGATGACGCACCGGGAGGTGAACCGCATGTTCGTCTGCAACTGCTTCGGCATCACCGAGGAGCAGGTGAAGAAGCATGCGGACGACGGCGCGTGCACCCCCCGCCAGATCGCGTCGGCCTGCAAGGCGGGCACGGACTGCGGTTCGTGCGTACGACGTATCCAGGCCCTGCTCGGCCGGGGCGCGTGCCCCACCCGCGAGCTGGTGAAGGACGGCAACCCCGCGGTGGCCCTCGCTTCCGACGCTGAGCTCCCGGAAGCCGCCTAGCTCTCCTGCTCTAGCCCTCCGGCTCTAGCCCTCCGGCTGCTCGACGAGCTGCGCGATGTACAGCGGCTCGCCCAGCTTCTCGATCAGCTCGAGCTGGGTGTCGAGATAGTCGATGTGGTGCTCCTCGTCCTCGAGGATCGACTCGAAGATGTTGGCGGACGTGATGTCCCCCTTGCCGCGCATCACCTCGACGCCGCGCTTGAGGCGGTCGATCGCCTCCACCTCGATCTGCCGGTCGGCCTGGAACATCTCGGTGAGCGTCTGGCCCACGCGGACGTGGAAGAGCCGCTGGTAATTGGGCAGACCGTCGAGGAACAGGATCCGGTCGGTCAGCGTCTCGGCGTGCTTCATCTCGTCGAACGACTCGGCCCGGGTGTACTTGGCGAGCTTCGGCCAGCCGAAGTTCTCCTGCATTTTCGCGTGAAGGAAGTACTGGTTGATCGCCGTCAGTTCGGCGGTCAGCTGCTCATTGAGAAACTCGATGACCTCGGGGTCGCCCTGCATCGCAGAGGCTCCTTCCAAGTGTGTTGGCTGGCCAGGTAGCGCGCATCCTTGCACCGGTGTTCGGAGGTCGTCCAGTAAGTGCACGCTTAGTAGGAGTTGCCCGAATCAGCGTTTGGGCGAGGGCTGCCTGGTCACGTCCACTGCCCCGGGTCTGTCAGGATGGAGGCATGGGTCAGCCGGCGGATCACGCATCTCGGAGAGCGGCGGAGCCGGAGCTTCCACCGGGACAGCGCCTGCAGCGTGGCTGGCCGGTCACGCACTACGGCCCGGTGCCGAAGTTCCGCCCGGAGCGCTGGGAGTTCAGGGTCTTCGGGGCCACCGCCGACGGCGAGAAGCACTGCTGGACGCATGAGGAGTTCTCGGCTCTTCCGTATGCCACCGTCGTCGCCGATCTGCACTGCGTCACGAAATTCAGCATGCTCGGCGCCGAATGGGGCGGGGTGCCCGCGCGTGCGCTGCTCGACATCGCGCCGCCCGCGCCCAATGCCACGCATGTGATGGTCTGGGCCGAGTACGGCTTCAGCTCGAATCTGCGGATGGCCGACTTCGCGTCCGACCGCACGATTTTCGCCACGCACAAGGGCGGCGAACTGCTCACCGCGGAGCACGGTTTCCCGCTGCGGCTCGTGGTGCCCCATCTGTACGCCTGGAAGGGCCCCAAGTGGGTCCGCGGCATCGAGTACATGACGGCCGACCGCCGCGGCTTCTGGGAGGAGCGCGGCTATCACAACGTCGGCGACCCCTGGGCCGAGCAGCGGTACTCGTACCAGGAAGAGCCCGGGGACGGCCCCGAGCTCTAGTCCTGCGTACGCTGCTGATTTCGCTGGTCAGTGGTGGTACTGGTGCACCACGGCGTGGCCCTTGCCGCGGCCGATCATCCACTTGTTGACCGGAGTGGTGATCACGAACGCGGCGGCGAGCGCGATGGCGAGGATCGACCAGAACATCGGGTCCGAGAGGTGGGCGTCCATCGCTCCCGGCCAGAACGCGATCACGCCGTTGTCGATCAGCTCCATCACCGCGATGGACAGGGTGTCCGCGGCGAGCGCGACCCGGAACGCCGTCTTGAAATCGACGCCGGCCTTGAGGACGCCGCGCAGGGTCAGGGCGTAGCCGAAGAAGAACGCCAGGATGATCGCGAGGATCATCGTCTCTACGTTGCCCCAGCCGAGCGCGGTGCCGATCACCATGCCGAGGACCTCGCCGATGGCGCACCCGGTGAGGCAGTGCAGCGTCGCCTGGGCCGCCATGCGCCAGCTGACCTTGCCGATGCCGTGCGCGTGGTGGCCCTCGTGGCCCTCGTGCCCCTCGTGGGTGTGGTGCGCGTGCTCTGCGTGAGCGTCGTGCTGCATGAGGAGCCCCCAATGTCGGATAGCCGTTCCTGCCGTCAGACAGAAACGGTATACCCCTAGGGGGTATTCCTCAAGGTCTCTAAGCTCTGCAAGCCCTACAAGCTCTACTTGCTCCTCAGGTTCTTCAGCCGCGCCACGTCCGCCGCGTGCCCCTCCTTGCCGCCCGGTGTCTCGATGATCAGCGGTACGCCATCGGTCGCGGGGTGCGCCATCAGCGCGCGGAACGGGTCCTCGCCGATGTGGCCGGTGCCGATGTTCTCGTGGCGGTCCTTGTGGGCGCCGACCACGTCCTTGGAGTCATTGGCGTGCACCAGCTTCAGACGGCCCTCGCCGACCGTGTCGACCAGGAGATCGAGGGTCTGGTGCATGCCGCTGGGCCCGGTCAGGTCGTGGCCCGCCGCGAAGATGTGGCAGGTGTCCAGACAGATCCCCAGCTTCGGGTGGGCGTCGAGCGCCTCGAAGTACGGGCCGAAGTCCCAGGTGCGGGAGCAGAGCGAGAAGCCCTGCCCGGCGGTCGACTCCAGGAGGAGATACGGATCGTCGTCGTGGGTCAGCTCGTCGAGCAGCGGCAGCATCCGGTCGCGCACCTGCTTCAGGGCGACGGAACGGTCCCGGCCGCCCGTCGCGGAGCCGGTGTGCACGACGACGCCGAGTGCTCCGATCTCGCGGCCGCGGCGCAGCGAGTGGCGCAGGGACTCCACGGACTTATCGACGGTCGCCTCGGTGTGCGAGCCGAAGTTGATGAGGTAGGGCGCGTGCACGTACGCGGGAATCCCCTCGGCGGCGCAGGCCGCGCGGAACTCCTCGTCCTGCTTAGGGTTGCCGGGTGGAGTGGCCCAGCCGCGCGGATTGGCGACGAAGACCTGGACGGTCTCGGCGCCCATCTCACGGGCGTAGGGGAGCCCTACGGAGGCGAGCCCGCCGGCCACGGGGACATGGCCGCCGACGGGGTTGCGGGATGCTGCGCTGGGGGACTTGTTGCTGCTCACGGGGTCCAGGGTGGCATGCGTGCGGGGCCGGTCCTTCGGCGGATCCCCGCGCGCCGGCTGCGCCCCCGAAGGGGCGGCGCGACCGGCCACGACGCACTCGCAGGCGATAACCGAGCCACGATGCCGCCCGCAGGGGGGACGCTGAGCCCCCTGCAGAAGGCCCCCAGCCAGACCTAGCGGATCTCGATGGTGATGGTCGACCCCTTGGGGGCCTCCTCGCCACCCTCCACGGACTGATCATTCACGGTGTCCCCGAAGAGGCCGAGCAGACCCTTGTCCTCCTCGACCTGGAAGCCCGCGTCCTTCAGCTCCTGCGTGGCCTCGTCGACCTTCATGCCCTCGACGTCCGGGACCTCGACCATCTGCGGGCCCTTGGAGATCTGCAGCGTGACCGTGTCACCCTCGGCGAGCTGCTTCTCGCCCTCCTTGGGGGACTGCGCGGCGACATCGCCCTTGTCCTCTTCGGAGTTGACCCGCGTCGTGGCGATCTTCACCTTGAGCCCGGCGTCCTTGAGCTCGGCGGTCGCGTCGGCCTCGGACTCGCCCGTCACGTCGGGGACGTCGATCGGAGAGCCCTTGCTGACCACGATCGCGATGGCGGAGCCCGCCTTGCGCTTGATGCCCGTGCCCGGGGCCGTTCTGATCACGGAGCCCTTGCGGACCTCCTCGCTGAAGGACCTGGTCGTCATGCCGGGAGCGAGCCCCGCGTCCTTGAGTTCCTTCTTCGCCGCGGCCAGCGGGGTGTCCTTGAGTTCGGGGACCTTGACGATCTCCGGGCCCAGCGAGACGGTCAGCGTCACGCCGTCGTTGTCCCGGATGCGCTCGCCCGCCTTGGGGTCGGTGGCCATGACCGTGCCGCGCTTGTCGGTGTCGCTGTACGCGCGCTTGACGTCCTTCACCTCGAGCCCGGCCTCGTCGAGCCGCTGCTCGGCCGCCGCCTCGGTCTTCGCCAGGAGCGGCGGGACCTTCGTGAACTGGCCGGAATTGATGTACCAGACGCCCGCGCCGAGGCCGAGCGCCAGGAGCACGGCGGCGACGATCGCCAGGACGCCGCGGCGGGGGTTGGACCGCCGGCGGTCGGGGCCGGGTGCGGCCGGCGGGGCCGCCGGAGGCGTCGCCAGGATGCTGGTGCGGTTGAGCGGGTCCTGCTGCTGGTCCTCGCCGTCCGTGGGGAGCGACATCTGCACGGACCGCGCGGCGCGCGGAATCACGCTCGTACGGTCGTCTGAGATGTCGCGGTGTTCGTGCTCGGTCGTGCGTGCCTGCGGCGGCACCGCGTCCAGCTGCTCCACGGAGAGCGCGGCCCGCGCCTCCCTGGCCTGCCCGAGGAGCGCCACCGCGTCGTGCGGGCGGACGTCCGGGGTGCGGGCGGTGGCGGAGGCGACCAGTTCGTCGAGTTCCACGGGGAGCCCGGGGACGGCCGCGGACGGGGGCGGCACGTCCTCGTGGAGGTGCTGGTAGAGCACCTGGGCGGGCGATTCGCCGGAGTGCGGCTTGGCGCCGGTCAGCATTTCGTAGAGCACGACACCGCACGCGTACACGTCGACACGGGTGTCGGCCGTGCCGTGCTCTATCTGCTCGGGCGCGAGATAGGAGACCGTCCCGAGGACCGTGCCGGTCGTGTTCGTGACGGTGTCCACCGCGCGCACGAGGCCGAAGTCGGCGACCTTGACCCGGCCGTCATCCCCTATGAGGACGTTCTCGGGCTTCATGTCGCGGTGTACGAACCCGGCGCGGTGCGCGGCGCCGAGCGCGGCGAGCACCGGCTCCAGGATGTCGAGCGCGGCCCGCGGCTGCAGGGCACCGCGCTCGCGCAGGACGTCGCGCAGGGTGCACCCGGCGATGTACTCCATCGCCAGATAGACGTACGCACCGTCGGTGCCCTGGTCGTAGACCCCCACCACGTTCGGGTGCGAGAGCCGGGCGACCGACTTCGCCTCGCGGATGAAGCGGTCGACGAACGAGACGTCGGCAGCGAGCGTCGGGTGCATCACCTTGAGCGCGAGCACGCGGTCGAGGCGGGTGTCCACGGCCCGGTAGACCGTGGCCATCCCGCCGACCGCGATCCGTCCGTCCACGCGATAGCGGTCGTCGAGCACCTGCCCGACGAGCGGGTCCTGAAGGGTCGTGTCCACGGAGGGAGTCTACGAGCCACGACTGACAGGGTTGCCCGCCTGGTCGGCTTCAGAGCCGGACTGCAGCCGACCTGTGACGCATGGCCGTTCCGGCTGTGGGCAGGCGTTCCGCAGGGCGAGTGGGGTCTCCCCTGCTGGCACAGCCCCCCGCTGCAGGGCGCCGAAGAATCGGGCGCTCAGAAAGCCGGCCGCTCCCGGTGGTCCAGCTCGGCCAGGCCCTCCGCAGGAGAAGACGCCTCGGCGAAGTGCCGCCGCGGAATCCGGCCCGCCCGGAAGGCGAGGCGCCCCGCGTCGACCCCGTGCCGCATGGCCTCCGCCATGAGCACCGGCTCCTGCGCCCGCGTCACGGCCGAGGCGAGCATCACACCCGCACACCCCAGCTCCATCGCGAGCGCCGCGTCCGACGCCGTGCCCGCCCCCGCGTCCAGGATCACCGGCACGCGCGCGTGCTCGACGATCAGCTGGAAGTTGTGCGGGTTGCGGATCCCGAGCCCGGAGCCGATGGGCGACCCGAGCGGCATGATCGCCGCGCAGCCCACGTCTTCCAGCTTCCGCGCGAGGACGGGATCGTCGTTCGTGTACGGGAGGACGGTGAAGCCGTCGTCGACGAGCGTCTCGGCGGCGTCGATGAGCTCGATCGGATCGGGGAGCAGGGTGCGCTCGTCCGCGATGACCTCCAGCTTCACCAGATCCGTGCCGAGCGCCTCGCGGGCGAGCCGGGCGGTCAGGACGGCCTCGCCTGCGGTGAAGCAGCCCGCCGTGTTCGGCAGGACACGGATGCCGAGCCTGCCGAGCACGGAGAGCACCGAGCCCTGCACGCCCGGATCGAGGCGGCGCATCGCGACCGTGGTCAGCTCCGTTCCGGAGGCGACGAGGGACCGCTCAAGGACGTCCAGGCTGGGCGCACCGCCCGTACCCATGATCAGCCGTGAGGAGAGCGTGAGCCCGCCGATGACGAAGGGGTCGTCTGCCATGTCGGTTCAGCCTCCTTGGACGGCGGTGAGTACTTCGACGCGGTCGCCGTCGGCGAGCGTCGTGGTGGACCACCGCGCGCGCGGGACGACGGTTTCGTTGAGCGCCGCGGCCACGCCGGACGGGGCCGCGGTGAGCGTGGCGACGAGGGATTCGAGCGTGGTGCCCGCGGCCACCTCGCGGACTTCTCCGTTGACTGAGACGGCTGAGTGGGTCATGCGGGCTGCTCCAGGAGGGACTGTGCCGAGGGGGCCGTGGCGAACCGGCGGGGAGTGAACGCGCGCGCCTCGTCGGGCAGTTCACCGGTGACCAGGGCGTGCGCCATGACGTCTCCGGTGACGGGCGTCAGAAGGACGCCGTTGCGGTAGTGGCCGGTGGCCAGCTGGAGGCCGGGCAGGGCGGTGGGGCCGAGCATCGGCGCGTTGTCGGGGGAGCCGGGGCGCAGACCCGCGCGGGTCTCGGTCAGCGGCAGTTCCGTGATGCCCGGTACGAGCTCGTGGGCGTCCCGAAGCAGCTCGTACACGCCGCCCGCGGTGACCGTCGT
The DNA here is from genome assembly GCF_040686095.1 of Streptomyces sp. NPDC086554. Classification (NCBI taxonomy): domain Bacteria; kingdom Bacillati; phylum Actinomycetota; class Actinomycetes; order Kitasatosporales; family Streptomycetaceae; genus Streptomyces; species Streptomyces sp. NPDC086554. The sequence goes on along the minus strand of NZ_JBFBJK010000015.1, from coordinate 156,601 downwards.
GTCCCAGCCGAGCTCCTCGCTCGTCGCGCCGACCACGAGCTCGCCGTTCTCGCGCGGCACCAGATAGACATGGCTGCCCCGGACCACGGCGCGCACTGTGCGGCTCAGGAACGGCGCGTAGCGCTCCGGAACCGTCAGCCGCAGGACTTGCCCCTTGACCGGGCGAACGGGCGGCAGAACCCCCTCAGGGATCCCTGAGAGGCGTCCGCTGAGGCTGCCCGCGGCCAGCACGGTCCGGTCGGCCTCCAGGGCGGTGCCGTCCGCGAGGACGACGCCGGTGGCCCGGTCGCGTACGACCGTCAGGCGCTCCGCCCACGCCCGGTGGAAGACCACGCCCGCCCGCTCGCACGCCACCAGGAGCGCCGCGGCGAGCCTGCGCGGGTCGACCTGGTGGTCGCCGTCCACGCGGAGCCCGCCCCGCACACCGGGCGCGAGCATCGGTTCGAGGCGGCGGCACTCGCGCCCGCTCAGCCACTCCGAATCGAGCCCCGACTGGCGCTGGAGGGTGTGCAGTTCGCGCAGATGGGCGCGGTCGTCGGAGTCCAGCGCGACGGCGAGCGTGCCGCACGCGCGGTAGCCGAGATCGCGGCCGCTCGCCTCCGTCAGCTCCTGCGCGAACGCCGGATAACGCTTCGCGGAGGCCAGATTCAGGCCGAGCAGCGTCTGCTCGCCGTAGTGGAGCTCGGTGACCGCCGCCAGCATGCCCGCGGCGACCTGCGCCGCGCCGCCGCCGGGCTCGGGGTCCACGACCGCCACGGACAGGCCGCGCTGCGCCGCCCGCCAGGCCGTGACCAGGCCGATGATGCCTCCCCCGACGACGAGGACGTCCGTCGTCGCGTGGGGTGGTGTACGTGGATGCATGGGTGTCCAGCCCCTCCCTTCGCCGGCATGACCCGGATCAGGTTCGTACGGTCGGAGGCCGTCCAGCCTCCCTCTCAGCCCGGTGCGTCCGGGCTCCCGCGAGTGCTCTGCACCGGCCACCCTAGCCCGTCGTGTCCGGTGGCAGTAGGGGGAGCTGTCCGGATATGGGCGATGACGGTGTGTCAGAGATCTCCTCGTCGCGCCCTGAAGTCGGCGTCCTGTGCCGTCCTACAGTGATCGGGTGAGCGAGCAGCAGAGGCAGGCAGAGCGCCGGGTGGTCATCGTCGGTGCGGGGATGGCCGGGGTGCAGACCGCCGTGGCCCTGCGCGAGCAGGGGTTCACCGGTGCGGTCACCCTCATCGGGGCCGAACCCCATCAGCCGTACGACAGGCCGCCGCTGTCCAAGGCCGTGCTGCTCGGCAAGGCGGAGGGCTCCGCCTTCGACGTCGACTTCGAGGCGCTGGGCATCGAGCTGAGCCTGGGCCACGAGGTCACGGGCATCCGCCCGGCGGAGCATGAGCTGGACACCGCTTCGGGGCCGGTTCCCTACGACGCCCTCGTCATCGCGACCGGCGCCGAGCCGATCCTGCTGCCGGGCGCCTCCGGAGTCCCCGGCGTACATCTGCTGCGCACCCTGGACGACGCCGAACGGCTGCGTCCTGTGCTCGCCGAGCAGCACGACATCGTGGTCGTCGGGGCGGGCTGGATCGGCGCCGAGTTCGCCACCGCCGCGCGCGAGGCGGGCTGTGCGGTCACCGTGGTCGAGGCCGCCGGGCGGCCGCTCGCGGGGGCGCTGCCCGCGGAGGTCGCGGCGCCGATGGCCGCTTGGTACGCGGACTCCGGTGCCGAACTGCGCACCCACGCGCGCGTGGAGCGCGTCGAGCCCGGCACCGTCCTCCTGGACGACGGCACCCGCCTGCCCGCCGGCGCGGTCGTCGTCGGCATCGGCGCCCGGCCCGCCACGGACTGGCTCGCCGACTCCGGGATCGCCCTCGGCGCCCACCGGGAGGTCGTCGCCGACGACCACCTGAGGACCTCGGAACCGGATGTGTACGCGGTCGGGGACTGCTCCTCCTTCCCTTCGGGAAGGTACGGCGAGCGCCTCCTCGTCCACCACTGGGACAACGCCCTCCAGGGCCCGCGCACGGTCGCGGCCAACATCATCGGCGAGACCCCTTCGGCGTACGACCCGGTCCCGTACTTCTGGTCCGAGCAGTTCGGCCGTTTCGTCCAGTACGCGGGACACCACGGCTCCGCCGACGCGCTGGTGTGGCGCGGTGACCCGTCGGGCACGGCCTGGACGGTGTGCTGGCTGCGTGCGGGCGCCCTGGTGGCCGTCCTCGCGGTGGGCCGCCCCCGGGACCTCGCCCAGGGCCGCAAGCTGATCGAGAGCGGCGCGCGGCTCGATCCGGCCAAGGCGGCGGACCCTTCGGTGCCGCTCAAGAAGGCGGTGCAGGAGTAGCCGCGCCGACTGCTCCGCCCTCTGTCAGTTCTCGGGGATACGCTTTGTCCTGTGACCGAGATTGACGCAAAGACTGATGCTCTCGTCCCCGCATGGCTCCACCTCCCCGACATCGCCGAAATGCTCGACGTCGAGGTGACGCGCGTGCGCCAGCTGGTGAAGGAGGGCCAACTGATCGCCGTGCGCCGTGGTGAGAACCGCGCGCTCCAGGTGCCCGCCGCCTTCATCGACGGCGACAAGATCGTCAAGGGCCTGACCGGCACCTTGACGCTCCTGAGGGATGACGGCTTCTCCGACGAAGAGATGCTGGAGTGGCTCTTCACTCCCGACCCGACCCTGCCGGGCACGCCCGCGCAGGCGCTGAGCGAGAATCGCGGCACGGAGGTGAAGCGCCGCGCCCAGGCGCTCGCCGTCTGACCTGATCCGAACCGCGCGGTGTACGGGCCGCACCCGCTCCACGCGGCCCGTACGCCACCGCCACCGACAACGGGGGGAACACTCCATGGCCATGACGCCTGCCCGCGAGCAGCTCGCCGACGCCCGCCTCTACCTGTGTGTGGACGCCCGCAAGCGCCAGGGAGACCTCCCGGAGTTCCTCGACGCCGTCCTCGGCGCCGGCGTCGACATCGTGCAGCTGCGCGACAAGGGCCTGGAGGCCGCCGAGGAGCTCGAGCACCTCCAGTTCTTCGCCGACGCCGCACGCCGGCACGGCAAACTCCTCGCCGTGAACGACCGCGCGGACGTCGCGCACGCCATCGGCGCCGATGTGCTGCACCTGGGCCAGGGCGACCTGCCCGTGCCCGCCGCCCGCCGCATCCTGGGCGACGACGTACTCATCGGCCGCTCCACGCACGCCGAGTCCGAGGCCGCCGCGGCGGCCGTCCAGGACGGCGTGGACTACTTCTGCACAGGCCCCTGCTGGCCGACCCCCACCAAGCCGGGACGGCACGCCCCCGGTCTCGACCTGGTCCGGTACACGGCGTCGCTCGGCACGGACCGCCCGTGGTTCGCGATCGGCGGCATCGACGCGGGCAATCTGGACGAGGTGCTCGAAGCGGGCGCCCGCCGCGTGGTCGTCGTCCGGGCGATCACCGAGGCGGACGATCCGGCGGCAGCCGCGGCGGACTTCGCAAAGCGGCTGCGTACGGCCTGATCGGCGAGCTTCGTACGGCCTGATCGGCGTTGTTTCGGCCATCCTCCGGGGAAGCTGTCCGTAAGGTGGACGGGGATTAGCCGGTGCGGCACCCCGTCGCTAACCTGCCCGTATGGCCCTAGGCACTGCTTCCACCAGGACAGATCGCGCACGCACCGTGCGCGACATGCTTGCGACCGGCAAGACCACGTACTCGTTCGAGTTCTCGGCGCCGAAGACCCCGAAGGGCGAGCGGAACCTGTGGAACGCGCTGCGCCGGGTCGAGGCGGTGGCCCCCAGCTTCGTCTCCGTGACGTACGGAGCGGGAGGCTCGACGCGTGCGGGCACGGTCAAGGAGACCCAGCAGATCGTCGCCGACTCCACGCTCACGCCGGTCGCCCACCTGACCGCGGTCGACCACTCGGTGGCCGAGCTGCGCAACATCATCGGGCAGTACGCGGACGCCGGGATCAGGAACATGCTCGCGGTCCGCGGCGACCCGCCCGGCGACCCGCTCGCCGACTGGGTCAAGCACCCCGAAGGCCTCACGTACGCCGCCGAACTGGTCCGGCTGATCAAGGAGTCGGGTGACTTCTGCGTGGGCGTCGCGGCCTTCCCCGCGATGCATCCGCGGTCGGACGACTGGGACACGGACGTCCGGCACTTCGTCGACAAGTGCCGCGCTGGCGCCGACTACGCGATCACACAGATGTTCTTCTACCCGGAGGAGTATCTGCGCCTCCGCGACCGGGTCGAGGCCGCGGGCTGCTCCACGCCGATCATCCCGGAGATCATGCCGGTGACGAACGTGCGCATGCTGGAGCGGCTGCCCCAGCTCAGCAACGCTTCCTTCCCGCCGGCGCTCAAAGAGCGCATCCTCACAGCCAAAGACGATCCGGCGGCTGTACGCTCCATTGGCATCGAGTTCGCGACGGAGTTCTGCGCGCGGTTGCTGGCCGAGGGTGTGCCGGGGCTGCACTTCATCACGCTCAACAACTCCACGGCGACGCTGGAAATCTACGAGAATCTGGGCCTGCATCACCACCAGGCCTGAAACGGCCGTACCCACGGGGCGGCGGCCGTGGGGAGAGGGGCGTACATGGGCTGGACGGTCCTCTACATCGCGTTCGGATGTGTCGCGCTGTGGCTGCTGGGCGAGGTGCTGTTGCAGTACAAGGCGCGGCTGCGCTGGCGCCTGCTCGCCTTCGGGGGCTTTCTCGGGGTGGTCATCGGCGTCCTGATGCCGTCGGTGTGGGTCATCGGGGCGGGCGCGATCGCCTTCGCGACGGGGCAGACGTACGTGACGCTGTCGTTCCGCCGCGGCTTCTCGACCGGCTGGGCGCTCGGCGGCCAGCCCGGCCTGAGCAAGCGCCGCAAGACCTCGCCGCGGGCCGCCGCCCAGGACCCGACGCTCCAGGTCTCCGACCTCGAGTACGAGCAGCCTGAGCCGCCCGCGCACGCGCCCGGCGAGGGGGTCTACGCGCCGGAGCCTCTGCCGGACGACACCGGGCAGTACGGCGTGTACAGCGACTCCGCGTACGCGCAGCAGCAGCCCGCCCAGGACAGCGGCTACGGCTATGACACGTACGCCGCGGCGGGCTACGACCCGCAGCAGCCCTACGCCTACGGGGAGACCGGGCAGCAGCAGTACGCCGCGTACTCCGACCCGTACATCGGGACGCAGACCTACGGCGGCGAGCAGAGCTACGACACCTACGGCGACCAGCAGCAGTACCCGCCCTACCCTGCAGCCGATCCGTACGGCAACGGCAACGGTGCTGGTGGCTACAGCGAGACGCCGCCCGGCGGGGTCTGGGTGCCCCAGCAGCGCAGCGTCGACGACCCGTACGGGGCGTACGGGGGCGAACTCCCGCCCGAGCAGCCCAATCCTCACCAGGGCGAGCAGCCCGTCAATGGGAACGGTTACGGGTACGACGCCGGGTACAACGAGCAGTACCGGTACTGATCCCGGGACTCACGTACTGATCCAGGGACTCACTGCGAGCCGCGGAACTCCGGACCCTCCACGATCAGGCCGGCGACCAGCGTGCCCGACATGCCGGCGTGCGGAAGACCGCCGCCCGGGTGCGACCAGCCGCCGACCGCGAAGAGCCCCGGCACGCGCGTGCTGTTGGCCGGGTGCAGCAGCCGGCCTTCGCCCGCCGCGAGGGACGGGGGCGGGACCGCGCCGCCTTCGGCGCCCGTGGCCTGTGCGATATCGGCCGGTGTGCGGACCTCGTGCCACAGCAGGCGCTCTCGCAGCCCCGGCACGGCCGAATCGGCGCGTGTCAGCATCCGGTCCACGTCCGCCTCGGTGATCTCCGTGTGCGCGGGCACGGTGGCCGTGAAGGTGACCGCCTCGTGCTCGGCGTCGGGCGTGAGCGACGGGTCGTCGGGGCGCAGCACCGTGACGGTCGGAGTGGCGGGCAGTCCCGGGCGGTCCCCGAAGAGCCGGTCGAGCTCGTCCTGCCGGTCGGGGGTGTGCAGCACCGTCCGGTGCGGGGTCCCATCGGGCCGCGCTCCGCGCAGCGCGACGAGGACCGTGAGGCGGCTTGGCAGTCCGGACCTGGCCTGCACCTCACCCTCCGCTCGTATGTTCACACCGGAGGCCCCGGACATGCCGGATACACCGGACAACAGGCCGTCCAGTACGCCGGGCGCGACACCGGCGACCACGAAGTCCGCCTCGTGCGCCGTCCCGTCCGCGAGCTCCACGCCCGCCGCGCGGCCGTCCTTCTCGACGATCCGGGTCACCGCGGAGTCGAACGCGAACTCGACCCTGCGGGCCAGGCACCGCTCGTACACGGCCCGGGCCAGGGTGCGCATTCCGCCGCGCACGGACCACGCGCCGAAGGTGTGCTCCAGGTAGGGCAGGACGGCCGCGCTCGCCGGGGCCGTCCGCGGATCGAGGCCGTACGCGAGGGCGTACTGCTCGAGGAGCGCGCGCAGCCGTGCGTCCCCGCCCAGTTCGAGCTCGGCGACCTCGGTGAGGGTGGCCGCGCGGCGCTCGCGCCGCAGGAGGCGCTTGTGGGGCACCGAGGGATAGGGCTCGCGGTCGGCCAGCACCTGCCAGTTCGGCCAGAGCGGCTCTTCCAGGAGGGGGCGGCGGGTGCGGTCCCACGCCTCACGGGCGCGGTTCATGAACGCTGACCAGCTGGCGCCCGCACCACTGCCGAGTGCCGCGTCCAGGGCCTCGCCGACGCCCGCGCGGGACGCGTTCGGCAGATCGGCTGTGGTGCCGTCCGCGAAGACGTGCCGGACCGCGGGCTCCACCTGGGAGAGCTCGACGACCTTCTCCAGCGGCTCCTTGCCCGTCTTCACGAACAAGTCGCGGTAAACGGCGGGGAGATGCAGCAGGCCCGGGCCCGTGTCGAACGCGAAGCCGTCCCGCTCCACGCGGCCGAGCGCGCCGCCGTACGTCCCCGACCGCTCGTGCACCACCACCCGGTGGCCCGCGACGGCCAGCCGGGCGGCCGCCGCCATCGCGCCCATCCCGGCGCCGATCACCACAATCCGTGCCATGCGAAAAACCTTATCGGCCACCACTGACAGTCACGCCGGGAGCCCTCGGTCCGGAGCCCTCGTCCGGAGCCCTCAGTCCGGCGGGCGCCCCAGCGCCGCCGCGATCCGCTTCTCCTCGCGCCGCTGGGCCCTGCGCCGCAGGAACCGCCGGATCCGCGAGATCAGGAAGATCAACAGCAGCAGCCCGAGGAGCAGCAGCACCGCCGCGATGATCGCCGCCGCCTCCGGGTAGAACATCGCGAAGCTGATGATCCCGCCGACCCCGAGATCCTCCGCGGTGCTCACGATGATGTTGCTGAACGGCTCGGGGGAGCTGTTGATCGCCATCCGCGTCCCGGCCTTGACGCAGTGACTGGCCAACGCCGTAGACCCGCCCACCGCCCCGGCCGCCAGATCCGGCAGCGAACCGCTCTGACCCGCGAGCAGCGCCCCGACCACGGCGCCGGACACCGGCCGGATGACGGTGTGCACGGAGTCCCATATCGAGTCGACGTACGGGATCTTGTCGGCGACGGCCTCGCAGGCGAACAGCACCCCGGCGACGATCAGCACATCGGTTCGCTGCAGCGACTCGGGCACCTCGTCGGTGATCCCGGTCGCGCCGAAGACACCGAGCAGCAGGACCACGGCGTACGCGTTGATCCCGCTCGCCCAGCCACTGGTGAACACCAGGGGGAGTACGGACACGGACGCGATCGTAACCAGTGGCGGACCCGCAGGCCTGGGGTTGAGCACCCAGGGCTGAGTATCCGTACCTAGTGAGGGAGATGAGTACGCGCGCGGATGGGGCCCGACCTGCGAAGACGGAAGAGTGAGGGGCACGGAGAAGGGCGCGGCGCCGGTACCGCCGACACGGGGCGGCGGAACCGCGCAGCGCCCTTGGCCGCTCCTCCCACCCCACCGAAGGTGGGAGCGAGACACGGGGGTGACTCGGGGGACCGGGGGACTCGGGGATGACCGCCCGGGGCCGAACGGGGGTTTCGGGGGAACGAGAAGGCGCCGGTCCGGTGCCGCCTGGAGATCAGGTGGCACCGGACCGGCGCCGATCTGCGTTCGGGGTGCGTTCCGGGCGCCTCCGCTCAGCGGCCTCCGCTCACTCGGCCCTGCAGCAGCCGCGAGAGCGCCGAGTGCACGTCGTCGAGGGAGCGTTCGGGCTGGAAGGCCTGCCAGTCGAGGGCCGCTACGAGGACCATCCCGACGAGCGCGGCGGCCGTCAGGGGGATGTCGATCTCCTCGCTGAGCTCGCCGTTCTCGACGCCTCCGCGCAGCACGTCCTCCACCACCGCGACCGCCTGCTGCCTGACCACCATCAGCGTGGACTGCCAGGCCCGGTTGGTGCGCCACAGCTCGGCGACGTACAGCTGGGTGAAGGCCGGATAGCGGTCGATGAAGACCAGGCCGGCCCGGATCATCGCATCCAGGGCGTCGACCTTGCTGCCGCCGCTCGCATCGGCCTTCTCCGCCGCGTCCTTCAGAGAGGCGGTGAGCAGGCCGACGCCGTGCCGAAGCAGCTCTTCGAAGAGGACCGATTTGCTCGCGAAGTTGTAGTAGACCGTGCCCTTCGCGACCCCCGCCCGCTCGGCGATCTCGTCGACCGTCGTGGCCGAGAAGCCCTGCTCGGCGATGAGCGTGACGGCCGCTTCGTAGAGCTTCTGCCGGGTGGCCTCGCGCCGGGTGCTGGTTGCGCTGCTGTCCATGGGCCCGATTCTCACAGGTCTTGCGGTGCTCACAGGCTCAGCTCCGGGTGCAGTCGGTCCAGTGTCCACACCTGCTTGCGGCGCGCGGAGAGCGCGGTGAGCGCGAGGGCGCCCAGGGTGAAGGCCGTGAGCACCGCGCACGCCTGCCAGACGGGGCCGAGTCCGCCGCCCGTGATGAGCCTCCGTAGAGCGTCGACGACGTAACTCATCGGCAGGAAGGGGTGGATCGCGCTGAAGAAGGACGGGCTGGTCTGGACGGGGTACGTGCCGCCCGCCGAGGTCAGCTGCAGCATCAGGACCGCCAGGACGAGGATCCGCCCGGCCGCTCCGAAGCGTGCGTTGAGCCACTGCACGATCGCCGCGAAGCAGCACGTCACCAGGCAGAGGAAGCCCACGGTCCCGGCCGCCCGCGCCATCTGGAGGCCGAGGCCCCAGTGCAGGACCGACATCAGGGCGGCCGTCTGCAGCACCCCCAGGGCGGCGACCGGCAGCCAGCCCGCGAACGCGATCCGCCAGGCGGAGGCGCCCGCGGCGAGCGCGCGCCGGTTGAGGGGCTGGATCAGCATGTACGCCACCATCGCGCCGACCCACAGGGAGAGCGGGATGAAGTACGGGGCGAAACCGGTGCCGTAGTTGGGCGCCTTGTGCATCGACTGGGAGGCGAGCTGCACGGGGTCGGCCATCACGTCGGTGCGCTGGTCGCGGTCCTTCTTGTCGTAGTCGGGGATCTGCTCGACGCCGTCGTGCAGCCCGCTCGCCAGCTTCCCGGAGCCGTCGGCCAGCTTGAACAGCCCGCCCTCCAGGTCGTTCGCGCCCGTCTTGAGCTTGTCGACGCCCTCGTCGAGGTCGACGGAGCCCGTCTTGGCGGTGCCGAGGCCGGTGTGCAGCTTCTTGGCGCCCTTGGCGACCTTCCCCGCGCCCTTGCTGAGGTCGTTGATCTGGGTGACCGCCGTCTCCAGGTCCTCGTCGAGGTGCGGCGCGCGGTCGGCAAGGGCCTGCGACTTCTTCCGGAGGGTGGCGAGGTGCTTGTCGAGTGCCTTGACGTCGCCGTTCTGGTCCTTGATCAAGGTGTTCATGTCGTCCGCGATGGTCGACACGTTCTCCGCGGACTTCTTGGCCTCCTTGAGCTTCGGGCAGGAGGGGTCGGGAAGGGGTGCCTTCTCACAGCGCTCCGTGTAGAGGTCGCCGATGACCTTGGAGCCGTCAGCCGCCCCCTTGGCCGCCACGGGTGCGAGCTTGACCCACGTGTCCAGGTTGTGGCGCATCGCCTTGGAGGAGTCGGCGACCAGCTGCGCCGTGTCCCCGATGGTCTTGCCGTTGTCCTTCAGGAAGGGCCGCACCTGGTCCGCGGTGCCGTTGACCTTGTCGGCCAGCTTCTGTGTGCCGTCCGAGACCTTCTTCGAGCCGTCCTTCAGGTCGCCCGCGCCCTTGTGGAGCTTCTTGATGCCTCCGGCCAGGTCGCCGCTGCCGTCCTTGGCGTCCTTCAGGCCCTTCGCGAGCTCCTTCGAGCCCTTCTTCGCATCGCCGATGCCGCCGTCGAGCTTGTCGGCGCCCTTGGCGGCCTTCTCGGTCGCCCCGTGGATGTCGGAGAACGAGATGAAGATCTTGTCGAGGAACGACCGGGATGCCTTCGTGGAAGCCGCTGTGCGCACCTCGGAGAAGACCGTCCGCGAGATCTGCCCGACGATGTAGTTGTTGGCGTCGTTCGTCCGCACCTGAAGGGCACCCGTCTCCGGGGAGTCGCCCGAACTCGACGCGATGCGCTTGCTGAAGTCCGACGGCATCGTCAGCGACAGGTAGTACGTCCCGTCCTCGACGCCGGCGCGTGCCTCGGCGGCGCTCACCTCGTGCCAGTCGAACGTCTTGCTGTCCCGCAGCCCGTCGACGATGCCGTCGCCCGCAGCGAGCTTCTTGCCCCCGGCGGTGGCGCCCTTGTCGTCGTTGACGAGCGCGACGGGTATCCGGTCGAGACGGCCGTACGGGTCCCAGAAGGAACACAGGTACAGGGCGCCGTACAGCAGGGGCAGCAGCAGGAGGGCGACGAGCGCCGCGCGGGGCAGCTTCCCCCTGCCGAAGCGCCTGAGCTCGAGCGAGGCCAGCTTAGGCGCGCGCATCGGCCGCCTCCTTGTCGTCGGTCTCGGTGTCTGCGGCGTCTGCGGTGCTTACGGCGTCTGCGGCGTCTCCGGTGTCGGCCTCGGGCGGCGCGGTGCTCACGACGACCGCGTCATCCGGTGCCTCGCTGCACACCGCGACCACCGTGGTGCCGCGCTCGGCGATCGACCTCAACAGGTCCCAGGCCGCCACCCGTTCGGCGTCCGAGAGCTTGAGGTCCATGTCGTCGACGCCGAGCAGGCGCGGCCGCCCGATCAGCGCGAGGGCCACGGAGAGCCGCAGCGCCTCCAGGCGTTCCAGATCGCGTACGGAGGTGCGCCGGCCCTTGGGCAGCGACTCCATGTCGAGTCCCGCCGCGGTCAGCGCGGTGTCGATCCGCAGCCGTGCCTCGGTCGCCCGCTCGGCGCGCGGCTTCAACAGATCCCGCAGCGAGCCGCCGAACCGCCGCTGCAGCAGCGCCCGTTCGTGCAGATGCTCGGCGACGGTGAGCGCCGGGTCGAGATCCGTCACGCCGGGCACGGGCCCGAGCGCGCTGATCCGGCGCACCGCCGCGAGCTGCTTGGGCAGCCGGAAACCGCCCACGGAGGCCTCGCCCTCGGTGGGGCGCATGCGTCCGGTGAGTGCGAGGAGGAGACATGTGCGGCCCGACCCCGAAGGCCCCTCGACCGCGATCAGAGCCCCCGGCTCCGCGTCGAGATCGACCCCGCGGAACGCCCAGCCCCGCGGCCCCTTCAGGCCGAAGCCCCCGGCTGTGACGGCGGCTCCCCGCCGGCCGTCGTCCGTCGGACCGTCCACGGTCCCCCCTCGCACCCTCTTTTGAACTGACTGGTCAGTGCAAAAACTAGCGCGAAGCCGCGATCGAAGCAAAGCCGCAGGTCAGAGCCGATTGTCAGTGGCGTACTTCACGATGGGCACATACGGCCACTGCGCCGTCACGCGACGACAGGAGGTTCGTCATGGCCAGCACTTCCGCAGCAGCCGCACGTCGGCACCGCCCCGTCGGCCCTGCCCCCTCACTGACCGGCCCGGCGAGCGACGTCCACCCCGTCCTGCGCAGGGCCACGGCCCCGCCCGCCGCACTCGAACTGCTCGCCCAGGCCCGCGCCGGACTCGACGAGGCGGCACACCTGGAGACCTCGAACGAGCGCTATGCCACCGCCCACCTCGCAGCCCTGCGCACCGCGGCCGCCGTCCTCGCCGCCCGAGGTCGCCCCGAGACGACACCGCGCCGCAGGCAGCGGATCCGCAGCGCCTGGGAAGTGCTCCCGGAGATAGCGCCCGAACTGACGGAGTGGAGCGCCCTGTTCGCCTCGGGCGCCGCGCGCAGGGCCCGCGCCGAGGCGGGCATACGGGGCGCGGCCACCACCCGCGACGCCGACGACCTGATGCGTGACACCGCGATGTTCCTGCGCCTGGTCGAGCGGATGCTGGTGCTGCAGCCCGTCCTTCCCCAGCCCCGGCAGGAGCCGCCGGACGCGGGCTGACGGCGGGGGTGCGCTCGGGCGCCCGTGACCAGCGCGGTCCGCGCCACGGGACGGGTGACGGGGCAGTCGGCCGAAGGCAATAGGGTGGGAACGCCCGCACCCTCCTCCGCCGCCCAAGGGCCGAGGGGAGGGAACCCCCTAGCTCCGCCGCGGACCACGCGGTGGACGCGCCGAGGAGTCAACTGCCGTGTCGGACCCGATGCGCCCCCGCGCTTCTCTCCGTACCGCCGTGGTCTGGGAGGTCCTCAAGGACGCTCTCGACCGCCGGGTCAAGGCCACGGGCCGCGAGTCGCTCGACGTGCTCGACACCGGGGGCGGCAGCGGCAACTTCGCCGTGCCCGTCGCCCGCCTCGGCCACACCGTCACCGTCGTCGACCCCAGCCCGAACGCGCTCTTCGCCCTCGAGCGCCGGGCCGCCGAAGCCGGCGTCGCCGACCGCGTGCGCGGCGTCCAGGGCGACGTGCACGGCCTGTTCGACGTGGTGGAGCGCGGCGGGTACGACGCCGTGCTGTGCCACGGCGTCCTGGAGTACGTGGACGACCCCGCCGAGGGCGTACGCAACGCCGTCGGCGCCCTGCGTCCCTCCGGCACCCTCAGCCTGCTCGCCGCGGGCCTCGGCGGAGCCGTGCTCGCCAGGGCGCTCGCCGGGCACTTCACCGAGGCCAGGCAGGCGCTCGGCGACCCCGCGGGACGCTGGGGCGACGGCGACCCCGTGCCCCGGCGGTTCACCGCCGAGCAGCTCACAGGGCTGGTCGAGGCCGCGGGTGTGCGGGTCGGCGCGGTGCACGGCGTGCGGGTCTTCGCGGACCTCGTCCCCGGCGTCCTGGTGGACACCGAGCCCGGCGCCCTGGAGGCCCTCCTCAAGCTGGAGGCGGCCGCCGCGGAGCTCGCCGCCTTCCACGCCGTGGCCACCCAGCTGCATGTGCTCGGTGAGACCGGGGATGCCGACGAGGCCTGACGTCCGCCCTGGCCGCCGCGCTGATCAGCGGCGCAGCGGCACATGGAGTACGGCACACACCCTCCGAACGGGCTACGGGCGCCGTATGATCGAGGCAGACCGTCCGGCATGCCGGACCGGCAGCTGGGGAATGCACGCTTCAGCGAGCCGGAGCGGCAGGGCGGTCCGGTTTGGCGAAGTTGGCGCAGAGGGGCGGGTTTCACGGGGGCGATTCCCTGCCTATCCTGAAGGGGACCCCCGGTCGCCCCGGCGACTGCACGATGAGGAGGACTCCGTGCCGCTCTCGGAGCACGAGCAGCGCATGCTCGAGCAGATGGAGCGAGCGCTGTACGCCGAAGATCCCAAGTTCGCGACAGCGCTCGAGGGAAGCGGGCTGCGTACGTACACCCGGCGACGGGTCTACCAAGCGGTCGCGGGCTTCCTTGTGGGTATCGCCCTTCTCATGGCCGGAATGGTCGCCCAGCTGATCTGGGTCAGCGTGGTGGGATTCCTCGTCATGCTGGGATGTGCGGTGCTCGCGGTCACCGGATGGCGCAAGGCGCCCAAGCCGGGCGAACAGCCGGCAGCCGGTACGGCCACGGCGCCGGGCGGCGCTCCCGCCCGTCGGCAGACCAGGCAACGCCGGTCGGTGATGGACCGGATCGAGCAGCGGTGGCAGCGCCGCCGCGACGAGCAACAGGGGCAATGAACTTCTGGGTTTCTCCCAGCTGATCTTTCCTTCAGCCGTCAGCCCCACTCGTGGGGCTGACGGCTGACGTGTTTCCGGAACCGTCTGGGCCATGTGAACGGGAGCCAGTAAGGGGTGACCGCCCAGGGCGGTCACCCCTTACACCTCTCTCAAGCCCCGCAGGCCCCCTCAGCCCTCCTGCTGGGACGGCCGCGACGGCCTCCGCAGCGCGGCCCAGCGCTTGGCCACCCGCTCGGCCCACCGGGCCCTGGCAGCCGCCCAGCGCTCCGAGGCGGCCCACACCACCCGGGCGGCCGAGCGCGGCGCGAGCGTCGCCCGCAGCCGGGCAGGGCGGCCCACAGCGGCCCGCAGCCCGTCCCGTACGCGATGGACGTCGTCGGTCAGGCCGGCCGTCGGCTGGGGCCGCGGCGCGTAGAGAACCTGCTCGACCGCCGCCGCGAGGCGATGGACGGATTCCGCGGGCGCCGCGCCCAGCTGCCCGACACGGACGATCCGGGCCGCCGCCTTGCGCGGGGTCTGCGACTCGTCCGGCGTGATGCCGTGGTCCCAGGCCGTATCCGTCACCTCGAGCCAGGCGGCCAGCGTCCGCGCGGACGCCTCCTCGGGCGTACGGCCCGGCGACCCCAGGCGCACCGCCCGGATCCGCTTGCGCCACAGCATCGGAAGGAGTGGCACCGCGACGGCCACGAGCGCCCCGAGGGTCACGGCCAGGATCATGCCGAGCGGTGGCCCGTCACCGCCCGAACCGCCCGCGATCGCCGGCGCCGTGCTCGCGCAGCCGCCCTGCTTCTGCTGGTCGCGCGGGCAGCTCGCGGAGGCCGATGGCTCACTGGACGGCTCGGTCGACGTCGACGGCTGCGGCGCCGCCGGGTCGCTCGCCTCGTCGGACGGGGTGTCCGGACGGGTGTAGTCCGGCACCGTGCCGCGGTTCGGCGTGGGCTCGAAGCGGGTCCAGCCCACGCCTTCGAAGTACAGCTCGGGCCAGGCGTGCGCGTCCCGCAGGCCGACCGACATCGATCCGTTGGCCTGGGCCGCGCCGGGCGTGAAGCCCACCGCGACGCGCGCCGGGATGCCCAGCGTCCGCGCCATCGACGCCATGGCGAACGAGAAGTGGACGCAGAAGCCCTCCTTCTGCTCCAGGAAGCGGGCGATCGCCGCCGGGCCGCTGCCCGCACGCACCTGCGTGTTGTAGGTGAAGCCGCCCTCCGACGCGAAATAGTCCTGGAGCTCGACCGCCTTCTCGTAGTCGTTCGACGCGCCCTTGGTGATCTTGCGGGCCTCGGACGCCACCACCGGGGGCAGCGAGTCGGGCACCTTCGTGAACTCGCGCCGCAGGGCCTCGGGCGCCTGGGGCGCGTCGGCGAGCTGCGCGGCCGTCGGGTTCACGACCAGGCTCTTGACCTCGTACTGCGCGCCACGCGTCGTCTGCCCGCGGTCACCGACGAGGGCGCGCCCCACCGGCTCGTACCGCCAGCGCCCGCTGATGTCGACCTCGCTCGCCGGGTAGGGCATCGGCAGCCAGTTCTGCGCATAGCTGTCGGCGGCCGAGATGTTGGTCTGGATCTCCGTCCTCGGCACGTCGGGGGAGAGCCCCGGCGGGTCGTCGAGCCGGGACGGCACGTCCTGGATGCGCCGGACGGTGGTCTTCCAGGTCGTCCCGTCGAACTGGTCGAGCGAGACGATCCGCAGATACATGTTCTCGGTCGACTCGGCGTTCGTCTTGTACGAGATGACCTCGCGGTCGTCCGGCTCGTTCAGGCTGTCCTGCAGCGCGACCAGCGGATTCACCGCGGAGATCGTGCCGCCACCGCCGGAACCCGAGCCTCCGGGGCCCCCGGAACCGTCGAGAAGACCGCCGTCCAGTGCGGGCAGGCCGATCGGCACCACCAGGGCGATGCCCAGCGCGACCGCGCCGATGCGCCGCCCGGTGCGGATCGGGGCGACCGCGCCGCTGTCGCTCTCCAGGCCGCCCGAGATCCGGCCGGGACCGCGCGCCGCGCCCCCGAAGACGCGCCCCCACTGGGAGAGCCGGTCCCGGCCCTCCGCGAGGAGCAGCAGCAGATAGCCGGCGGCCGCGAGCAGGAACCACAGCCATCCCGCGCCGTCTCCGGAGAGGCCCGCCGCGACCGAGTACAGCGCGAGCAGCGGCAGCCCCGCCGGAGCCGCCGTACGGAACGTCACCGCGAGGGCGTCCACCGCGAGGCCGATCACCAGGACGCCGCCGACCAGCATCAGCCGGATGCCGTCGCTGAGCGGCGCGGGGATCGCGTACTGCCCGACGTCGTCGCCGCCCGCCTGCAGCAGAACACCGAACTCCCGGAACACGTCGGGCCCGGGAAGTACCCCGGCGATCGCCTGCTCGCGGGCGAACACCAGGGTCAGCAGGAGCAGTGTCACCAGGGCCTGGACCGCGACCGTGACCGGCCGGGCCAGCGGTACCCGCCGGGTGAGCGCCCCCACGCCGCTCTGCAGCGCGAGCAGGATCGCCGCCTGGACGAACCACGTCGCCGGATCGACGAGCGGAATCAGCGCCCCCGAGGCCATCAGCGTGGCCGCCGTGGCACCGAGCGCCAGTCGCGCGCGCCCACTCATGAGCGTCCCCCCGTTGTCGTACACATGGTCGTACGTGTGGTTCTGCGTGGCTCCGTCAGGCACTGGGCGCCGCTCATGCCCAGCCTCCCGTCGTCCCCGCGGTCGGAGCCGGGCCCGCGGTCGTCCGCAGGTGGTCCGCCTGGCGCCACAGGTCCGCCAGACCGGCCCCCGGAGGCACCGCCACGGCCGTCCAGCCCGCCTCGCGCAGCATCCGAAGGCGCTCCTCGCCGGGGCCCGAAGGGACGCCGCCAGGGCCCTGCGCCCAGGCCGCGCCGTCCAGGACGAAGGCGACCGCGGCGCCACTGCGCTGGCGCATCTTGGCGGCCACCGTCGCCTGCTCCTCGTCCAGGTCGCCGAGGAAGGCGATCAGCAGCCCCTCGTTGCCCCCGCGCAGGACGTCGTACGCGCGCGAGAGCCCCGCGCCGTCCGAGTGGTCGACCACGGCGAGGGTGTCCATCATCAGTCCGGCGGCGTCCGCCGACTCCTGGCTCGCGCCCGCGAAACCGTCCGCGCCCTCACCGGGCACGGAATTGCCGGTGTCGGTCAGCAGCCTTACGGAGAAGCCCCGTTCGAGCATGTGCACCAGCGCGGATGCGGTGCCCGACACCGCCCACTCGAAGGCCGAGTCCGGACCCGCGCCCCGAAAGGCGAGCGCCCGGGTGTCCAGGAGCACCGTGCAGCGGGCCCGCTGCGGCTGCTCCTCGCGGCGCACCATCAACTCGCCGTAGCGAGCCGTGGAGCGCCAGTGGACGCGGCGTAGGTCGTCGCCGTGGCGGTAGCCGCGCGGGATCACGTCGTCCTCGCCGGCGAGTGCCAGCGAACGGTGCCGCCCGTCGCCGTACCCCTTGGCCTCGCCGGTGAGCCGCACCGGAGGCAGCGCCTCCACCCGCGGGATCACCGTCAAGGTGTCGTACGTCGAGAAGGAGCGGGTCAGTTCGCACATCCCGAAGGGGTCCGTCAGGCGCAGCTGGAGCGGACCGAGCGGATAGCGCCCCCGCAGGTCCGAGCGGACCCGGTAGGACACCTCGCGGCGGCCCCCCGCCTCCACCCGGTCGAGCACGAACCGGGGCCGCGGCCCAAGGACGTAAGGCACCCGGTCCTGGAGCATGAGGAGCCCCGTGGGAAGCCGCGAGACGTTGTCCATCCGCAGATGGACGCGGGCCTCGGAACTGGCGGGCACGCGCGCGGGGGAGAGCCTGCGGCTGCCCGCCACGCGATAGCGGGTGCGGTAGAGCACCGTCGCGCACACCAGCGGGAGCACCGCGAGCAGCAGGCCGACCCGGAGCAGATCGCTCTGCCCCAGGACGTACGCGCAGACGGCTGCGGCGACCCCGGCCGCGAGGAACGAACGCCCGCGCGTGGTCAGCCCCGCGAGCGCGGTCCGCAGGCCGCCCTTGCCCTCCTCGGCCTGCGCCGACTGTGGCCCCCCGGCCGCCATCACAGCCTCCGTGCGCCGGGCGGCTGCTGACCGAAGAAGCCGCTGTTCGGCTGGGCGGCGGCCGGGACCGGCGTCCGCTGGAGGATCTCCAGGACGACCGACTCGGCCGTACGCCGGTTCAACTGGGCCTGTGCCGTGGGCAGCAGCCGGTGCGCGAGCACCGCCACGGCGAGCGCCTGCACGTCGTCCGGCAGGGCGAACTCACGGCCGCTGAGCGCCGCGGAGGCCTTGGCCGCCCGCAGCAGATGCAGCGTCGCGCGCGGTGAGGCGCCGAGTCTCAGCTCCGGGTGGTTGCGGGTCGCGGAGACCAGGTCCACCGCGTACCGCCGCACGGCGTCGGCTACATGGACCGTGCGGACCGCGTCGATGAGCTTCACGATGTCGTGCGCGTGTGCCACCGGCTGGAGGTCGTCGAGCGGCGATACGCCGCCGTGCACGTCCAGCATCTGCAGCTCGGCCTCCGCGTTCGGATAGCCGATCGAGACACGCGCCATGAAGCGGTCACGCTGCGCCTCGGGCAGCGGATAGGTCCCCTCCATCTCGACCGGGTTCTGCGTCGCCACCACCATGAAGGGGCTCGGCAGTTCATAGGTCTGCCCGTCGATGGTGACCTGGCGCTCCTCCATGGACTCCAGGAGCGCGGACTGCGTCTTCGGAGACGCACGGTTGATCTCGTCGCCGATCACGATCTGCGCGAAGATCGCGCCGGGCTTGAACTCGAAGTCCCGGCGCTGCTGGTCGAAAATGGACACACCAGTGATGTCCGACGGCAGCAGATCAGGCGTGAACTGGATGCGTCGCACCGAGCAGTCGATGGACCGCGCCAGCGCCTTGGCGAGCATGGTCTTTCCCACGCCCGGTACATCCTCGATCAGCAAGTGCCCCTCGGCGAGGAGCACGGTCAGCGAAAGCCGTACGACCTCTGGCTTGCCCTCGATCACACCCTCCACCGACCTGCGGACACGCTCCGCTGTGGTGGTCAGATCTGTGAGGCTCGCTCGATCGTCATAGGTCGTCACCCGGCCCTCCTCGGACACGTTCTCCCGGGCCGATGCATGTGTGCGGCCCGGCCCACCCCGAATCACGGACACCACGCGTGAATCGTTCAGCGTGATGCCCCACACCGCATTCTTGTTGGGCGTACCGGGTTGTGTCACTCGCCTGTGGATAACTGGCGGCGATATGTCGGGTCTTGCGGCCTTTTGGGGCTCGCCCCGGTTTGGATCGGGGCGAGCAGGGGCCGACTACGCAGGGTCGATCTCCCGCAGCAGACCGGTGGTCACATCGAAGACGAATCCACGCACATCTTCGGTGTGCAGCAGGAACGGAGACGTCCGTACGCGCTGCATCGACTGCCGCACGTCCTGATCGACGTCGCGGAAGGCCTCCACCGCCCAGGCGGGCCGCTGGCCGACCTCGTCCTCCAGCTCGTGCCGGAAGTCCTCGGTGAGGCTCTCGAGGCCGCAGTTGGTGTGGTGGATCAGTACGACACTGCTGGTGCCCAGCGCCCGCTGGCTGATGGTCAGGGAGCGGATGACGTCGTCGGTGACCACACCGCCCGCGTTGCGGATGGTGTGGCAGTCGCCCAGCTCGAGGCCGAGCGCGTCGTGGAGGTCGAGGCGGGCGTCCATACAGGCGACGACCGCGACGTGCAGGACGGGGCGGGCGTCCATTCCCGGATCGGTGAAACCTTCGGCGTACTGGTGGTTCGCCTCGACGAGGCGGTCCGTGACGGTGCCGCCGGTGGCTATGTCACCGATCGGCGCTGCGGGGGACTGGCCCGTAGGGGATGCGGAAGTCGACATGACTATGACCGTAGTCGGCACTGATCGCTCGGGCCCGCTGTGAGAAGGGACAAAGAACGTCAATGAGTCTTGTTGTGAGGTAACCCACAGGAGTGGAGCGACTGCGTCCGAACGGGTGACGGGAGCCGATTCGCGCCTCCGCGGAAGGCCCTCCCGCGACGCGCAGGCCAGTTGATTGACCGGGCGACAGGGTGGACTAAAGTGACGCGAAGTGGGAGACGTGACCTGTTCCCCGCTGGACTGTTCACCCCGGGGATTCCCCGAATCCCCCCACGTGCGCGGCGCGTACGTACGGCTCGGCCTCCTCCCGCTCCCGGTCGGCTGACGCCACTTCCCCGGCGCCAGCAGACCGTTCCCCTTCTCGAGCGGGCGGGGACCCGGCAGTGCGTACGAACGCCGCGCCGGACCTGAGAGGGCCCTTTGAGCCAGACCCGACACGTCCCGGTGATGCTCCAGCGGTGCCTGGACCTGTTGGCCCCGGCGCTCGCGCAGCCGGGCGCGGTCGTCGTCGACTGCACCCTCGGCCTCGGCGGGCACAGCGAGGCGCTGCTCTCCACCTTCCCGTCGGCCCGCCTCATCGGCCTCGACCGCGACAAGGAGGCGCTGCGCCTCTCCGGAGAGCGGCTCGCCCCCTTCGGCGACCGGGCCACGCTCGTGCACGCGGTCTACGACGAACTGCCCGACGTGCTCGACCGCCTGGGCATCCCGAAGGTGCAGGGCGTCCTCTTCGACCTCGGTGTCTCCTCGATGCAACTCGACGAGGCGGACCGGGGATTCGCGTACGCCCAGGACGCGCCGCTCGACATGCGCATGGACCAGACGACCGGCGTCAGCGCGGCCGAGGTGCTCAACACGTACGCCCCGGGCGAGCTGGTGCGGATCCTGCGGCAGTACGGCGAGGAGAAGCAGGCCAAGCGGATCGTCAGCGCCATCGTGCGCGAGCGCGAGAAGGAGCCGTTCAGCAACAGCGCGCGGCTCGTCGAGCTGATCCGGGACTCTCTGCCGCAGGCCGCCAAGCGCACCGGCGGCAACCCCGCCAAGCGCACCTTCCAGGCCCTGCGCATCGAGGTCAACGGTGAGCTGAGCGTCCTGGAGGCGGCCATTCCGGCGGCCGTGCAGGCGCTCGCGGTCGGCGGCCGGATCGCCGTCCTGTCGTACCACTCGCTCGAGGACCGCCTGGTCAAGCAGGTGTTCGCGGCCGGCGCCGCGAACACCGCGCCGCCCGGTCTGCCCGTCGTCCCCGAGCGCTACCAGCCCCGGCTCAAGCTGCTCACGCGCGGCGCCGAGCTCCCCACCGAGGAAGAGGTCGCCGAGAACCGCCGGGCGGCCCCGGCGCGGCTGCGGGGTGCGCAGCGCATCCGCGAGGAGGCGCCGTGAGCGGCTCCCCCGAAGAGGCCCAAGAGTCCTGAGGAGGCCCCATGAGCAAGAAGCCCGAACTGCGCGGGCGGGCCGCCCGGCTCGCGCGGCTGCTTCCGTCGGGGCCGACCCAGGCCGCCCGTACGCCCTTCGTGCTGCTCGTCGTGCTCCTGCTCGGCGGTGGTCTGATCACGCTCCTGATCCTGAACTCCTCGCTCAACGAAGGCTCGTTCCAGCTGAGCGAGCTCAAGAAGGAGACGACGGAGCTCACCGACCAGGAGCAGGAGCTCCAGCGGGACGTGGACGCCTACTCGGCGCCCAACGCCCTCCAGCAGCGCGCCCGTGAGCTCGGCATGGTCCCCGGGGGCGACCCGGCCTTCCTGAACCCTGACGGCACCGTGCGCGGCGTCCCGGGAGCGGCCACCCGCCCCTCGGCCCTGCTCCAGCGCGACCCGCGCCCCCAGGAGGTGGCCTCCCCGGCGCCCTCGGTCTCGATCCCGGTCCCGGTCCCATCAGTACCCTCGTCGCCTCCGGCGGCCCCCACCCCCTCCGCGAAGCCCGGCCCCACGACCTCCGGCAGGTGACGTAAGTGACGGACCGCCAACCCCCGCGGCGCAGGGTGCCGGGCCCCGCGAGGCCCTCGCGTCCCGCCCGCCCCGGCGCCCCGCGCAGTCCCGGGCAGGGCTCGTCGGGGGCCCGCCCGGCCGCCCGCCGCCCGCGCCCCGCCGCGCCCAAGGCCCGCACCATCCGGCTCGGCAGCCCGCGGCCCCGCCTGCGCATGGTGAGCCTCGGCCTGACCCTTGTGATGCTGGCCTTCGTCGTACGCCTTCTCCAGGTGCAGGCGGTCGACGCAAGCGCGTACACCGCCAAGGCCGAGAAGAACCGCTACTTCAGCCATGTCCTTGCCGCCGAGCGGGGCGGCATCACCGACCGGAGCGGTGTCGAACTGGCCGCGAGTGTCGACGCGTACGACATCACGGCCGACCCCACGATGTTCACGGCGAAGGAGATGGGCATCAAGGACGCGCCCGAGCAGGCGGCCGCGCTCCTCGCCCCGATCCTCGACAAGGACGCCGCCGAACTCACCGAGCAGCTCGAGAAGCGGAAGACGCGCTACGTCCTGCTGGCCCGCCGGCAGACCCCGCAGGCCTGGAAGCAGATCAAGGAACTGCGCGGCGCGCTCGCCGAGAAGGCCCGCACCGACAAGACCACCAAGAACGTCCTCGCGGGCATCTTCCAGGACCCCAGCAGCAAGCGCGTGTACCCGAACGACACCCTGGCCGCCGGGATACTGGGCTGGGTCAACGCCGACGGCAAGGGCGCGGGCGGCCTGGAGCAGCAGCTCAACACGGACCTCGCGGGCAAGGACGGCAAGATCAGGTACGCCCAGTCCGGCGGCCGTCAGGTGCCGACCGCGGGCTCCACGGAGACGCCCGCCGTGCCCGGATCCGACGTCGAGCTCACCATCGACCGCGACATCCAGTGGGCCGCGCAGAACGCCATCTCCCAGCAGGTCGAGAAGTCCCAGGCGGACCGCGGCTATGTGATGGTCCAGGACAACCAGACCGGCGAGATCCTCGCGATGGCCAACTCCCCGGGCTTCGACCCGAACGACCTCTCGCAGGCCGACGGCACCGCGATGGGCAACGCCGCGCTCCAGGACGCGTACGAGCCGGGCTCCACCGCCAAGGTCATGTCGATGGCGGCGGTCCTGGAGGAGAACGCGGCCACTCCCGGCACGCATGTGACGGTCCCCAACCGGCTGCACCGCGGCGACCGGCTCTTCCAGGACGACATCGACCACCCGACCTGGCATCTGACGCTCAACGGCGTGCTCGCCAAGTCCTCCAACATCGGCACGATCCTCGCCACCGGCGAACTGGGCAAGACGCAGAAGGAGGCCAACGAGGTCCTCTACTCGTATCTGCGCAAGTTCGGCATCGGCCAGGAGACCGGGCTCGGCTTCCCGGGCGAGACGTCCGGCATCCTCGCCCCGGCCGAGAAGTGGTCCACCTCGCAGCAGTACACGATCCCGTTCGGCCAGGGCGTCTCGATCAACGCCATGCAGGCGGCATCCGTCTACTCCACGATCGCCAACGACGGCGTACGCGTCGAGCCCACCCTGGTGCGCGGCACGAAGGGCCCCGACGGCCGCTTCACGCCCGCGCCCAAGCCCAAGAAGACCCGCGTGGTGAGCGAGAAGACCGCAAAGACGCTGGCGCAGATGCTGGAGTCCGTCGTCGACGACGAAGAGGGCACCGGCACCAAGGCGCGCATCCCGGGCTACCGGGTCGCGGGCAAGACCGGTACGGCCAACCGGGTCGACCCCGACACCGGCCGCTACCAGGGCTACACCTCATCGTTCGCCGGTTTCGCGCCCGCCGACAAGCCGCGCGTCACCGTCTACTGCGCGATCCAGAACGCCACCAAGGGCAGCTACTTCGGCGGCCAGATCTGCGGCCCCATCTACAAGGAAGTCATGCAGTTCGCCCTGAAGACCCTCCAGGTGCCGCCCACCGGCAAGGGCGCGGCCCGACTGCCCGTCACCTTCGAACCCTGAGCCCCACCAGGACATACCCGTGACAACGATCACCCCGAAGCCGGGGAACCAGCCCCCGCCACACCGCCCGCTTCGCCCTGAGCAGGGTGCGCCCGGTACGCTCACCGCCGTGCCACACGCTGATCAGTCCCAAACCACCCAGAAGGGCGTTCCCGTGACATATCCGGGACCGCCACGGCCGGTCCAGGTCGCCGCGACGCCGCTCGCCCGGATCGCCGATCAGCTGGGCGTCGCCGCCCCCGGCACGGGGGAGGTCAGCGGCATCACGCACGACTCCCGCGCGGTCCGGCCCGGCGACATCTACGCCGCGCTGCCCGGTGCCCGGCTGCACGGCGCCGACTTCGTCGCCCAGGCCGCCGACCTGGGCGCCGCCGCGATCCTCACCGACCCGACGGGCGCCGAACGCGCGGCCGCCACGGGCCTGCCGGTCCTGGTCGTCGCCAATCCGCGCGGCGTGATGGGCGAGCTCGCGGCCACGGTGTACGGCCATCCGGGGCGCGATCTGCTCCAGATCGGGATCACCGGTACGTCCGGCAAGACCACGACGGCGTACCTCGTCGAGGGCGGCCTCAAGGGCGTCCGGTCGACCGGCCTCATCGGCACCGTCGAGATGCGCATCGGTGACGAGCGGATCAAGTCGGAGCGTACGACCCCTGAAGCCACCGACCTCCAGGCGCTGTTCGCGGTGATGCGCGAGCGCGGCGTCGAGGCGGTCGCCATGGAGGTCTCCTCGCACGCCCTCGTGCTCGGCCGGGTGGACGGCTGCGTCTTCGACGTCGCCGTCTTCAACAACCTCAGCCCGGAGCACATGGAGTTCCACTCCGACATGGAGGACTACTTCCAGGCCAAGGCGCAGCTCTTCACCAAGGAGCGCTCCCGGCTCGGCGTGGTCAACTTCGACGACGAGTACGGGCGCCGGCTCGTCGACGAGTCCGAGGTCCCGGTCGTCACCTTCTCCGCCGAGGGGCACCCGGACGCCGACTGGCGCGCGGAGGACGTCGAGGTCACGCCCTTCGACTCCACGTTCGTCGCGGTCGGCCCGCAGGGTGAGCGGATCACCGCGAAATCCCCGCTGGCAGGGCCGTTCAACGTCGCCAACACGCTCTCCGCGATCGTCTCGCTTGCCGTCGCCGGTATCGACCCTCAGCAGGCCGCCGACGGTGTCGCCGCGGTGCCGGGCGTCCCCGGCCGCCTGGAGCGGATCGACGCGGGCCAGGACTACCTGGCGGTCGTCGACTACGCCCACAAGACGGACGCCGTCGAATCGGTCCTGCGCGCGCTGCGCAAGGTCACCGAGAACAAGCTGCACATCGTGCTCGGCTGCGGCGGCGACCGCGACAAGACCAAGCGGATGCCGATGGGCGCGGCCGCGGCCCGCCTCGCCGACACCGCCGTACTGACCTCCGACAACCCGCGCGGCGAGGACCCCCTCGCGATCCTCGCCACGATGCTCGCGGGCGCCGCCGACGTGCCGGCCCACGAGCGCGGCGAGGTCGCCGTCTTCGAGGACCGCGCCGCCGCCATCCGCGCGGCCGTCGCCCGTGCCGAACCGGGCGACACGGTGCTCGTCGCGGGCAAGGGCCACGAGCAGGGACAGGACATCGCCGGGGTGGTACGTCCCTTCGACGACCGCCAGGTGCTTCGCGAAGCTATCCAGCAAACCCAGGGATGAATTTGTGATCGCCCTCTCCCTCGCCGAGATCGCCACAGTCGTCGGCGGGCAGACGTACGACATACCGGATCCGTCCGTCCAGGTCACCGGACCGGTCGTCAGGGACTCCCGTGAAGTGGAGCCCGGCAGCCTCTTCGTGGCCTTCGTCGGCGAGCGCGTCGACGGCCACGACTACGCGTCAGCGGTGGTCGAAGCGGGCGCGGCGGCCGTCCTCGCCTCGCGACCCGTCGGCGTACCCGCCATCGTCGTCGACGACGTACAGACGGCGCTCGGCGCCCTCGCACGGCACGTCGTGGAGCGGCTCGGCGCGACCCTCGTGGCGCTGACAGGATCCGTCGGCAAGACCAGCTCCAAGGACCTGCTCGCCCAGGTCCTGCGGAGCAAGGCGCCCACGGTCTGGACGCCGGGCTCGCTCAACAACGAGATCGGGCTTCCGCTGACCGCGCTGAGCGCCACCGACGAGACGAAGTTCCTCGTCCTGGAGATGGGCGCGCGCGGCATCGGCCACATCCGCTACCTCACCGGCCTCACCCCGCCGAAGATCGGCCTCGTCCTCAACGTCGGCACCGCCCACATCGGCGAGTTCGGCGGACGCGAGCAGATCGCAGAGGCGAAGGGTGAACTCGTCGAAGGGCTCCCCGCCGACGGCACCGCCGTCCTCAATGCCGACGACCCGCTCGTCCGCGCCATGGCTTCGCGCACGAAGGCACGCGTCCTGCTCTTCGGAGAGGCCGCCGACGCCGACGTACGCGCCGAAAATGTCCGGCTCACGGAGATCGGACAGCCTGCCTTTACGCTGCACACACCCTCCGGGTGCAGCGACGTGACCTTGCGGCTGTACGGTGAGCACCACGTGTCGAACGCGCTTGCCGCGGCCGCCGTCGCCCATGAGCTGGGCATGTCCGCAGACGAGATCGCCCGCGCGCTCTCCGATGCGGGCACGCTGTCCCGCTGGCGGATGGAGGTCACCGAGCGCCCGGACGGCGTGACGGTCGTCAACGACGCCTACAACGCGAACCCCGAGTCCATGCGAGCCGCCCTGCGCGCGCTCGTGGCCATGGGCAAGGGACGTCGTACGTGGGCGGTGCTCGGTCACATGGCCGAGCTCGGTGACGAGGGGCTCGCCGAACACGACGCGGTCGGACGGCTCGCTGTCCGGCTGAACGTGAGCAAGCTCGTGGCAGTCGGGGGCAGGGAAGCGTCCTGGCTCCAACTGGGCGCATACAACGAGGGTTCGTGGGGTGAGGAGTCGGTGCACGTGTCCGACGCACAGGCGGCGATCGACCTGCTGCGCAGCGAGCTGCGCCCGGGAGACGTCGTGCTGGTGAAGGCTTCCAGATCGGTCGGTCTCGAGCGGGTCGCCACGGCGCTGCTCGAGAACTCAGCCGAGGGCGAGGTCGCCGGCCGATGAGGCAGATCCTCTTCGCGGGTGTGATCGGGCTCTTCCTGACCCTGGTCGGAACCCCGCTCCTGATCAAGTTCCTGGCCCGCAAGGGCTACGGCCAGTTCATCCGGGACGACGGCCCGCGCGAGCACCACAGCAAGCGCGGTACGCCGACCATGGGTGGTATCGCCTTCATCCTGGCCACGCTCATCGCGTACTTCCTCACGAAGATCATTACGGGCTCGGAGATGACCCTCTCCGGCGTCCTGGTGCTTTTCCTGATGGCGGGCATGGGCCTCGTCGGCTTCCTCGACGACTACATCAAGATCGTCAAGCAGCGCTCGCTCGGCCTGCGCGCCAAGGCGAAGATGCTCGGCCAGCTGATCGTCGGCATCGGCTTCGCCGTGCTCGCGCTGAACTGGCCGGACAACCGCAACCAGACCCCGGCCTCCACCAAGCTGTCGTTCGTCACGGACTTCGGCTGGTCGATCGGCCCGGTGCTCTTCGTGGTCTGGGCGCTGTTCATGATCCTCGCGATGTCGAACGGCGTGAACCTCACCGACGGCCTCGACGGCCTCGCCACCGGCGCCTCCGTGATGGTCTTCGGCGCGTACACCTTCATCGGTGTCTGGCAGTACCAGGAGTCCTGCGCCAACGCGGTCACGCTGACCAACCCGCAGGCCTGTTTCGAGGTCAGAGACCCACTCGATCTCGCCGTGGTCGCCTCCGCGCTGATGGGTGCCTGCTTCGGCTTCCTGTGGTGGAATACCTCGCCCGCCAAGATCTTCATGGGTGACACCGGCTCGCTCGCCCTCGGCGGCGCGCTCGCCGGCCTCGCGATCTGCTCGCGCACGGAGCTGCTCATCGCGCTCCTCGGCGGTCTGTTCGTCCTGATCACCATGTCCGTCGTGATCCAGGTCGGCTCCTTCAAGATGACCGGCAAGCGGGTCTTCAAGATGGCGCCACTGCAGCACCACTTCGAACTCAAGGGGTGGTCCGAAGTCCTTGTCGTGGTCCGCTTCTGGATCATCCAGGGCATGTGCGTGATCGTCGGACTCGGCCTCTTCTACGCAGGATGGGCAGCCAAGAAGTGACCAGCTGGCAGGGCAGGAACGTCACCGTCGCGGGGCTGGGCGTGAGCGGCGTCAGCGCCGCGCGCGCCCTGGCCGGCCTCGGCGCCTCGGTGACCGTCGTGGACGGCGGCTCCTCGGAGAGCCACCGCGAGCGCGCCGCATCGCTCGAGGGCGAGGGCATCCCTGTACGCCTGGGCGACGCGGCCACGCTGCCCGACGGCACCGACCTGGTCGTCACCTCGCCCGGCTGGAAGCCGGACAGCCCGCTCTTCGCGGCCGCCGCCGCGGCGGGCGTCGACGTCGTGGGTGACGTCGAGATCGCCTGGCGCCTGCGCGGCCCGGACGCCGCGCCCTGGCTCGGCATCACGGGCACCAACGGCAAGACCACGACCACGCAGATGCTCGCCTCGATCCTGACGGCGGCCGGCCTGCGCACCGCCGCGGTCGGCAACATCGGAACGCCGATCGTGGACGTGGTCCTCGAAGGCGACGACGCGTACGACGTGCTCGCCGTCGAGCTCTCCAGCTACCAGCTGCACTGGGCGCCCTCGCTGCGCGCCCACTCCGCGACCGTCCTGAACCTCGCGCCCGACCACCTCGACTGGCACGGCTCCATGGAGGCGTACGTCGCCGACAAGGGCCGCATCTACGAGGGCAATCAGGTCGCCTGCGTCTACAACGTGGATGCCACCGACAAGCCGTCCACCGAGGACCTGGTCCGCGAGGCCGACGTCGAAGAGGGCTGCCGCGCCATCGGTTTCACGCTGAACGCGCCCGCGCCCTCGCAACTGGGCGTCGTGGACGGCATCCTGGTCGACCGTGCCTTCGTGCCGGACCGCCAGAAGCAGGCCCAGGAGCTCGCCGAGATCTCCGACGTCAAGCCGCCCGCGCCGCACAACATCGCCAACGCCCTGGCCGCGGCGGCTCTCGCGCGCGCCTACGGCGTCCCGGCGACGGCCGTACGCGACGGTCTGCGCGCCTTCCGGCCGGACGCCCACCGCATCGAGCACGTCGCCGACGTGGCCGAGGTGGCGTACGTCGACGACTCCAAGGCCACCAACACCCACGCGGCCGAAGCCTCGTTGGCCGCGTACGAATCGATCGTCTGGATCGCGGGCGGGCTCGCCAAGGGCGCCACCTTCGACGAGCTGGTCACCAAGTCGGCCAAGCGACTTCGGGGGGTCGTCCTGATCGGCGCCGACCGCGCGCTGATCCGCGAAGCCCTCGCGCGACACGCGCCCGAGGTCCCGGTCGTCGACCTCGACCGGACCGACACTGGGGCGATGTCCGAGGCGGTACGGCAGGCGGCACGCCTCGCCGAGCCGGGGGACACGGTACTGATGGCTCCGGCCTGTGCGTCGATGGACATGTTCACCAACTACAACAAGCGTGGTGACGCGTTCGCGGACGCGGTCCGCGAACTCGGCGCGAGCGCCTGACACGGACCCCTGTGGTCCGGGGGCGCCCGGCACCCGGAGGAGGGCACGTGGCAGCGTCGTCGTGGCTGGGTGGGGGCACCGATGGCCGGCAGTAGCGGGCGCGCGCCCGCGCGGGTGGCCAGACGGCCCGCGCCGGTCCGTGCAGCGGGAACAGGGGGGTCACCGCGCCCGCCGCGGGAGAATCCCCTGCGGCGGTTCCACACCAGGGCCCGCAAGGCCTGGGACCGGCCGCTGACCGCGTACTACCTCATCTTCGGCAGCAGCCTGCTGCTCACCGTGCTCGGCCTGGTGATGGTCTACTCGGCCTCGATGATCCAGGCGCTGCAGCTCGACCTGCCCGCCTCCTACTTCTTCCGCAAGCAGTTCGTCGCGGCAGTCCTCGGCACGATCCTGCTGCTCGTCGCCATGCGGATGCCCGTCAAGCTGCACCGGGCGCTCGCCTATCCGATCCTCGCGGTGACCGTCTTCCTGATGGTGCTCGTGCAGGTCCCGGGGATAGGGCGCAGCGTCAACGGCAACCAGAACTGGATCTATCTGGGCGGCCCGTTCCAGCTGCAGCCCAGCGAGTTCGGCAAGCTGGCGCTCGTCCTGTGGGGCGCGGACCTCCTTGCCCGCAAACAGGACAAGCGGCTGCTCACGCAGTGGAAGCACATGCTGGTGCCGCTCGCCCCCGTCGCCTTCATGCTGCTCGGACTGATCATGCTGGGCGGCGACATGGGCACGGCGATCATCCTCACCGCGATCCTTTTCGGCCTGCTCTGGCTCGCGGGGGCGCCGACGCGGCTCTTCGCGGGGGTGCTCTCGGTCGCGGCGCTTATCTGTGTGATCCTCATCAAGACCAGCCCCAACCGGATGGCCAGGCTCGCCTGTATCGGCGCTACCGATCCGGGGCCCGGCGACCAGTGCTGGCAGGCCGTGCACGGGATCTATGCCCTGGCCTCCGGCGGATTCTTCGGTTCCGGTCTTGGCGCGAGTATGGAAAAATGGGGTCAACTGCCGGAACCGCACACCGACTTCATCTTCGCCATCACCGGGGAGGAACTCGGCCTGGCAGGGACACTGTCGGTGCTCGCTCTGTTCGCGGCTCTAGGCTATGCGGGTATCCGCGTGGCCGGACGCACGGAGGACCCCTTCGTGAGGTATGCCGCGGGAGGCGTGACCACCTGGATCACGGCGCAGGCCGTGATCAATGTCGGTGCGGTGCTCGGTCTGCTGCCGATCGCCGGTGTCCCGCTCCCGCTGTTCTCCTACGGGGGTTCGGCCCTGCTGCCGACCATGTTCGCCATCGGACTCCTGATCGCCTTCGCGCGACAGGATCCGGCGGCAAAGGCGGCCCTGGCCATGCGGCAACCTCGGGTGAGATGGAACACGATGAGACGGCGCGTCAAGGCGCGTTCGTCCGGAGAGCGGTGAATTTCGGTGCATGTCGTACTCGCCGGTGGGGGGACCGCCGGCCACATCGAGCCCGCGCTCGCCCTCGCGGACGCCCTGCGGAGGCAGGACCCGACCGTGGGCATCACGGCCCTGGGCACGGAGCGTGGACTCGAGACCCGACTCGTACCCGAGCGGGGCTACGAACTGGCGCTGATCCCCGCCGTACCGCTGCCGCGCAAGCCCACCCCTGAGCTGATCACCGTGCCGGGGCGGTTGCGCGGCACGATCAAGGCAGCCGAGCAGATCCTGGAGCGCACCAAGGCGGACTGCGTCGTCGGCTTCGGCGGCTATGTCGCGCTGCCCGGCTACCTCGCGGCCAAGCGGACCGGGACGCCGATCGTCGTCCACGAGGCCAACGCCCGTCCCGGCCTCGCCAACAAGATCGGTTCGCGGTACGCCCACGGGGTGGCCGTCGCCACCCCCGACAGCAAGCTGCGCAACTCCCGCTACATCGGCATCCCGCTGCGCCACACCATCGCCACGCTCGACCGGGCCCGGGTCCGCCCGGAGGCGCGCGCGGCCTTCGGCCTCGACCCCAACCTGCCGACGCTGCTCGTCTCCGGCGGCTCGCAGGGCGCCCGGCGGCTCAACGAGGTCGTCCAGCAGATCGCTCCGGTCCTTCAGCGCGCGGGCATCCAGATCCTGCACGCGGTCGGCCCGAAGAACGAAATGCCGTACGTCGAGAACATGCCCGGTATGCCGCCCTACATCCCGGTACCGTACGTGGACCGGATGGACCTCGCGTACGCCGCTGCCGACATGATGCTCTGCCGCGCGGGCGCGATGACCGTCGCCGAACTCTCCGCCGTCGGGCTGCCGGCCGCGTACGTTCCGCTGCCCATCGGCAACGGCGAACAGCGGCTGAACGCCCAGCCGGTGGTCAAGGCGGGCGGTGGACTCCTGGTCGACGACGCCGAACTGACGCCCGAGTGGGTCCAGGGCAATGTGCTCCCGGTGCTCGCCGATCCGCACCGGCTGTACGAGATGTCCCGCGCCGCATCGGAGTTCGGCCGCAGGGACGCCGACGACCTCCTCGTCGGCATGGTGTACGAGGCGATCGCCTCACGCCATCACGCGTGAGCAGGTACTAGCAGGCACAGAAGGCAGGGGACCGTGGCCGGACCGACCACCGCCGAACGGCAGAAGCTCGACTCCGGCCCGCCCCGCCCGCCACGCTCCCGCGTGCGCCTGCCGCGGCCGCGCACCCTCGTCCTCGCGCTGATCGCACTCGTGCTGGTCGGCGCGGGGGGCGTCTGGGCGCTCTACGGGTCGGAGTGGCTGCGCGTGGAGCGCGTGACGACTTCGGGTACCCGGGTTCTGACGCCCGCAGAGGTGCGCGAGGCCGCCGCCGCCCCGGTCGGGGCGCCGCTCATTTCGATCGACACCGATGCCATCGAGGACCGGCTGCGCAAGAAACTGCCGCGTATCGACTCGGTCGACGTCGTCCGTTCCTGGCCGCACGGAATCGGTCTGAAAGTGAGCGAACGCAAGCCGGTCCTGCTTATCGAAAAGGGCGGAAAGTTCGTCGAAGTGGACGCCAAGGGAGTGCGATTCGCCACGGTCGGTCATGCGTCGAAGGGCGTTCCGCTCCTGGAATTGATGCCGGATCAGGAGAACGCGGCGGCGAGTCTGCGCCGTTTCGACAGCGACCGTCTGCGGCGCGAGGCGGTACGCGTCGCGGGCGCCCTGCCGGCCGCGGTGGCCCGCGAAACCCGGGTGGTCAAGGCCCGTTCGTACGACTCGATCTCACTGGAGTTGAGCGGCGGGCGGACCGTGGACTGGGGCAGCAGCGAGAAGGGCCGTGCGAAGGCGAGCACACTCATCGCCCTGATGAAAGCCGCCCCCAAGGCACGGCACTTCGATGTGAGTGTCCCCACCGCCCCTGCGGCATCGGCGAGTTGACGCACATCGTCGCAGGCCAGCACCCTGGTTCGGCAGCGCTACGGCTGATCACATAGGGTGAAAAGAAAAACGGGAGGTTCGGCGTGTTCGTTGAACGTGCGCCACTTGTCGACTTAGTGTCCTGTTCGGAGAGTCCAAGGAACAGACACACTGGTAACCCTAAACTTCAGCGTTAGGGTTCGGGTCGGCGTTCGGACCGTCCCATTCGGCATCAGTCGTCGCGGCGCGAGACCGCGAGGCGGCGACACGTAACTCGAGGCGAGAGGCCTTCGACGTGGCAGCACCGCAGAACTACCTCGCAGTCATCAAAGTCATCGGTGTCGGCGGCGGTGGTGTCAATGCCATCAACCGGATGATCGAGGTCGGTCTCAAGGGCGTCGAGTTCATCGCCATCAACACCGACGCGCAAGCCCTGTTGATGAGCGACGCCGACGTCAAGCTCGACGTCGGCCGTGAACTCACCCGCGGACTCGGCGCCGGAGCGAACCCGGCAGTCGGCCGCAAGGCGGCCGAAGATCACCGTGAGGAGATCGAGGAGGTCCTCAAGGGGGCCGACATGGTCTTCGTCACCGCCGGCGAAGGCGGCGGCACCGGCACCGGCGGCGCACCTGTCGTCGCCAACATCGCACGCTCCCTGGGCGCCCTGACCATCGGCGTCGTCACCCGGCCGTTCACCTTCGAGGGCCGTCGTCGCGCCAACCAGGCCGAGGACGGGATCGCGGAGCTGCGCGAAGAGGTCGACACCCTCATCGTCATCCCCAACGACCGGCTCCTGTCCATCTCGGACCGTCAGGTCAGCGTTCTGGACGCCTTCAAGTCGGCGGACCAGGTCCTGCTCTCCGGTGTCCAGGGCATCACCGACCTGATCACGACCCCGGGTCTGATCAACCTCGACTTCGCCGACGTCAAGTCGGTCATGTCCGAGGCGGGTTCGGCCCTCATGGGCATCGGCTCGGCGCGCGGCGACGACCGCGCGGTGGCCGCGGCCGAGATGGCGATCTCCTCACCGCTGCTCGAGGCGTCCATCGACGGAGCGCGGGGCGTCCTGCTCTCCATCTCCGGTGGCTCCGACCTCGGCCTCTTCGAGATCAACGAAGCGGCCCAACTGGTCAGTGAGGCGGCCCACCCCGAGGCCAACATCATCTTCGGCGCCGTCATCGACGACGCCCTGGGCGACGAGGTCAGGGTCACCGTCATCGCGGCGGGCTTCGACGGCGGGCAGCCACCGTCCAAGCGGGACAACGTCCTCGGCTCGGCTTCGGCCAAGCGCGAGGAGCAGCCGGCGGCCCCGGCCCGTCCCGCGGAGTCCCGCCCGCCCTACGGCGGCCTCGGCAGCGTCGCGCCCCGCGAGGAGCCGTCGACGCCGGAGCCCGTGGAGGCGGCCCCGGTCAGCGAGGCTCCGTCCGCGCCCGCGGCCCCGCCGCAGGTTCCGCCGGCCCGTCCGTACCAGGACAGCCAGGCCGAAGAGCTGGACGTGCCGGACTTCCTCAAGTGATAAGTCAGCACAGCACCGTGAGCGGCGCGCACTTCGCCTTCACCGACAGGTGGGGCGGGGTGAGCGCCGTTCCGTACGAAGAGCTCAATCTCGGCGGGGCGGTCGGCGACGACCCGCAGGCCGTGCGCACCAACCGCGACCTTGCCGCCAAGTCCCTCGGGATCGACCCGGCCCGGGTCGTCTGGATGAACCAGGTGCACGGCAACGATGTCGCGGTGGTGGACGGCCCCTGGGGCGCCGACACCGAGATCCCCGCCGTCGACGCCGTGGTGACCGCACGCCGGGGCATTGCCCTGGCCGTCCTCACCGCCGACTGCACGCCCGTCCTGCTCGCCGACCCGGTCGCCAAGGTCGCGGCCGCGGCGCACGCGGGTCGCCCCGGGATGGTCGCCGGGGTCGTCCCGGCCGCTGTCGAGGCGATGGTGAAGCTGGGCGCGGACCCGGCCCGCATCGTCGCCCGCACCGGGCCCGCCGTCTGCGGGCGTTGCTATGAGGTGCCGGAGCCGATGCGCGCCGATGTCGCCGCCGCGGAGTCCGCGGCGTACGCCGAGACGAGCTGGGGCACACCGGCGGTCGATGTGACCGCGGGGGTGCACGCCCAGCTGGAGCGGCTCGGGGTGCGCGACCGGGAGCAGTCGCCGGTGTGCACGCTGGAATCCGGTGACCACTTCTCGTACCGCCGCGACCGGACCACCGGTCGTCTCGCGGGCTATGTCTGGCTGGACTGATTGCACATGACGGACCGTAAGTCTCAACTCGCCGCAAATCTGGCGCAGGTCGAGGAGCGCATCGCCGCGGCGTGCGCTGCGGCCGGGCGCAAGCGGGAGGAGGTGACCCTGATCGTGGTCACCAAGACCTATCCCGCGAGCGATGTACGGATCCTGTCGGAACTCGGTGTGCGCCATGTCGCCGAGAACCGCGACCAGGACGCGGCCCCCAAGGCCGCCGACTGCTCGGATCTGCCCCTTACTTGGCACTTTGTCGGTCAGTTGCAGACCAACAAGGTCCGTTCTGTGGCCAGTTATGCCGATGTGGTGCAGTCCGTGGACCGTCCCAAGCTCGTCACGGCCCTGTCGACGGCCGCGGTGCGCGCGGAGCGGGAGCTCGGCTGTCTGATCCAGGTCGCGCTCGACGCCGAGGAGAACGGGCGGGGTGAGCGCGGGGGCGTAGGGGCGGGCGGAATCGAAGAGTTGGCCGGACTCGTGGCGGAAGCTCCCGGACTGCGGCTCGACGGTCTGATGACCGTCGCACCGCTCGCCGGGCCGTACGCGGGGCGGCAACAGGCGGCGTTCGAGCGGCTGATGGAATTCTCAACCCTCATGCGCGCGGCTCATCCTGCTGCGAACATGGTGTCGGCAGGGATGAGTGCGGACCTCGAACAGGCCGTGGCGGCCGGAGCGACACATGTGCGCGTCGGTACGGCGGTACTCGGAGTCCGACCCGGGCTCGGGTAACGTCGCCAAGAAGTCGGACCACAGCAGAAAATATGGTCATTCTCGCTGTTGGGCGGGGATGCCTCGTGGATCGCGGGCAGTTGGTGACGACAGCCGATCCACCACAGAGCGGAGGACTCAGAGCATGGCCGGCGCGATGCGCAAGATGGCGGTCTACCTCGGCCTCGTGGAGGACGATGGGTACGACGGTCCGGGGTTCGACCCCGATGACGAGTTCGAACCCGAGCCGGAGCCCGAGCGGGACCGCCGGCGGCACGAGCCGCCACATCAGTCGCACCAGTCCCGCCAGGCGCATGTGTCTGATCGGGACGAATCGGTACGAGTGGTACAACCCCCCGCTCAGCGCGAGCCGGTCGCCCATTCCGCTTCGGTGCCCGCCGAATCCGGACGTCCGGCACGTATCGCCCCCGTGGCATCCATCACACCTGAACGCCAGAGCCTGGAGAAGAACGCACCGGTGATCATGCCCAAGGTCGTGTCCGAGCGGGAGCCCTACCGCATCACCACGCTGCACCCGCGGACGTACAACGAGGCCCGTACCATCGGGGAACACTTCCGTGAGGGCACTCCGGTGATCATGAATCTGACCGAGATGGACGACACGGATGCGAAGCGACTTGTCGACTTTGCCGCCGGTCTGGTGTTCGGTCTCCATGGCAGCATTGAGCGAGTGACGCAGAAGGTGTTCCTGTTGTCGCCTGCTAACGTCGATGTAACGGCGGAGGACAAGGCTCGCATCGCAGAGGGCGGGTTCTTCAACCAGAGCTGAGACGTAAGTGACCCAGTAGACGCAAGAACCGGCAACGAAGCACGAGAAACAGGGGAGAGGGAACCGCGGACATGAGCGTGGTCTTGCAGGTGATTTACATCGCGCTGATGTGTTTCCTCATCGTGCTGATCTTCCGGTTGGTCATGGACTACGTCTTCCAGTTCGCCCGCTCATGGCAACCCGGCAAGGCGATGGTGGTCGTTCTGGAGGCCACCTACACTGTCACTGATCCACCGCTCAAGCTTCTGCGGCGGTTCATTCCGCCGCTGCGTCTCGGGGGCGTGGCGCTCGACCTGTCCTTCTTCGTACTGATGATCATCGTCTACATCCTGATCTCCGTCGTGAGCCGGCTGTGAACGATACGGTCTTGCCGAATGCCGACGACTACGTTGAGGTGAAGAGATGCCGTTGACCCCCGAGGATGTGCGGAACAAGCAGTTCACGACCGTCCGCCTCCGAGAAGGCTATGACGAGGACGAGGTCGATGCCTTCCTCGACGAGGTCGAAGCCGAACTGACTCGCTTGCTCCGCGAGAACGAGGACCTGCGCGCCAAACTGGCCGCAGCCACCCGCGCCGCTGCGCAGAACCAGCAGCAGGGAGGGATGCGCAAGGGTCCCGACGGGCCGCAGGACCAGCGCGGTCCCGGCGCCCCGGTGCCCGCCGCAATATCGGGCCCGCAGCCGGTGCCGCCGCAGCAGCACCCGCAGCACCAGCAGATGGGCGGCCCGCCGCAGCTTCCCGGTGGCGCACCGCAGCTGCCCGCAGGCCCCAGTGGGCACGGCCCGCAGGGTCCCGGTCCGCAGGGCCCCGGCCCCATGGGCCAGGGTCCGATGGGTGGCCCGATGGGCGGTCCCATGGGCGGCCACGGTCCGCAGATGCCGCAGCCCGGTCAGGGCCCCGGCGGCGACAGCGCCGCTCGCGTGCTCTCCCTTGCTCAGCAGACCGCCGACCAGGCGATCGCGGAGGCCCGTTCCGAGGCCAACAAGATCGTCGGCGAGGCCCGTTCGCGCGCCGAGGGCCTCGAGCGTGACGCCCGTGCCAAGGCCGACGCCCTGGAGCGGGACGCGCAGGAGAAGCACCGCGTCGCGATGGGCTCCCTGGAGTCCGCTCGCGCCACGCTGGAGCGCAAGGTCGAGGACCTGCGCGGCTTCGAGCGCGAGTACCGCACGCGTCTGAAGTCCTACCTGGAGTCGCAGCTCCGTCAGTTGGAGACCCAGGCCGACGACTCGCTGGCTCCGCCGCGGACCCCGGCGACGGCTTCCCTTCCGCCGTCCCCGGCGCCCTCCATGGCTCCGGCCGGTGCGGGTGCCCCGTCCTACGGCGGCAACCAGTCGATGGGCGGCAACCAGCCCGCGGCCGGTCCGTCCTACGGCGGCCAGCAGCAGATGTCCCCGGCGATGACCCAGCCGATGGCGCCGGTGCGGCCGCAGGGCCCGCAGCCGATGCAGCAGGCTCCGTCGCCGATGCGTGGCTTCCTCATCGACGAGGACGACAACTGACGGGCACTTCCACGCCTTAGGCGTCGGCAGCGTTCAGGGCGGGGCCCCCAGATTCTCTGGGGGCCCCGCCCTTTTGTGTGGTCGCTGCCGGGGCGGGTGCAGAAACGTTCATCTGTGCGTGGGCACGCAACGCCGAAGGCCCGTACCCACCAAGATTCTTTGGTGGGTACGGGCCTTCGGCGGCGCCCGGAGGGCTGGGCGGCTACGCCTTGCGGAGGCGGAACGTCAGGGACAAGGACTCGTCCGTGAATGTCTCGCCGTAGGTGTCGTCCGCCTGACCCTGGCCGAAGTCCGTGGCGAGGACCTCGTCCGCGATCAGGTCGGCGTGGTCGGACAGGGCCGTGATCACGGCCGGGTCCGTGGAGGTCCAGCGCAGGGCGATCCGGTCCGCGACGTCCAGGCCGCTGTTCTTGCGGGCCTCCTGGATCAGGCGGATCGCGTCACGCGCAAGGCCTGCCCTGCGCAGCTCCTCCGTGATCTCCAGGTCAAGGGCGACCGTGGCACCGGAGTCGGACGCCACCGACCAGCCCTCGCGCGGGGTCTCTGTGATGATGACCTCATCCGGGGCCAGCGTCACCGTCTCG
This sequence comes from Streptomyces sp. NPDC086554, assembly GCF_040686095.1. NCBI lineage: Bacteria > Bacillati > Actinomycetota > Actinomycetes > Kitasatosporales > Streptomycetaceae > Streptomyces > Streptomyces sp. NPDC086554. The sequence continues at coordinate 118,228 of NZ_JBFBJK010000015.1, read as the reverse complement.
CCGTCGACCTCGACCGAGGCCGTGCCCTCGCGCAGGGCCAGGGACAGCGCTGCCGCGTCGGCGTCGGCGACGGCCTTGGCGACCGCCTGGACGCCCTTGCCGAACCGCTTGCCCAGGGCGCGGAAGTTGGCCTTGGCCGTGGTGTCGACCAGCGAGCCGCCGACCTCGGAGAGGGACGCCAGCGAGGAGACGTTGAGCTCCTCCGTGATCTGGGAGTGCAGCTCCGGGTTGAGCGACTCGAAGCCCGTGGCCGCGATCAGGGCGCGGGAGAGCGGCTGACGGGTCTTGACGCCCGACTCGGCGCGCGTGGCACGGCCCAGCTCGACCAGGCGGCGCACCAGCACCATCTGCTTCGACAGGTCCGGGTCGATCGCCGACAGGTCGGCCTCGGGCCAGGACGTCAGGTGGACCGACTCCGGGGCGTCCGGAGTGACCGGCACCACCAGGTCCTGCCAGACGCGCTCGGTGATGAACGGCGTCAGCGGGGCCATCAGGCGCGTGACCGTCTCCAGGACCTCGTGCAGGGTGCGCAGGGCCGCCTTGTCGCCCTGCCAGAAGCGGCGACGGGAGCGGCGTACGTACCAGTTGGAGAGGTTGTCGACGAACGTGGACAGGAGCTTGCCCGCGCGCTGGGTGTCGTAGCCCTCCAGGGCCTGGGTGACCTGGTCGGTGAGCGCGTGCAGCTCGCTGAGCAGCCAGCGGTCCAGGAGCGGGCGGTCGGCGGGCGCCGGGTCGGCGTCGCTGGGGGCCCACTTCGACGTACGGGCGTACAGCGCCTGGAAGGCGACCGTGTTCCAGTACGTGAGGAGCGTCTTGCGGACGACCTCCTGGATGGTGCCGTGGCCCACGCGGCGGGCCGCCCACGGGGAGCCGCCCGCCGCCATGAACCAGCGCACGGCGTCGGCGCCGTGCCGGTCCATCAGCGGGATCGGGTCGAGGGTGTTGCCCAGGTGCTTGGACATCTTGCGGCCGTCCTCGGCGAGGATGTGGCCGAGGCAGACCACGTTCTCGTAGGACGACTTGTCGAAGACCAGGGTGCCGACGGCCATCAGCGTGTAGAACCAGCCGCGGGTCTGATCGATGGCCTCCGAGATGAACTGCGCCGGGTACCGGCTCTCGAAGAGCTCCTTGTTCTTGTGCGGGTATCCCCACTGCGCGAACGGCATCGAACCGGAGTCGTACCAGGCGTCGATGACCTCGGGGACGCGCGTCGCCGTCTCCTGGCAGGTCGGGCAGGGGAACGTGACCGCGTCGATGTACGGACGGTGCGGGTCGAGGTCCGCCTGGTCGGTGCCCGTCAGGTCGGAGAGCTCGGCGCGCGAGCCGACACACGTCAAGTGGCCTTCCTCGCAGCGCCAGATGGGCAGCGGGGTGCCCCAGTAGCGGTTGCGGGACAGCGCCCAATCGACGTTGTTGTTCAGCCAGTCGCCGAAGCGGCCGTGCTTGACCGAGTCCGGGAACCAGTTGGTCTTCTCGTTCTCCTGGAGGAGGCGGTCCTTGATGGCCGTCGTGCGGATGTACCAGGACGGCTGCGCGTAGTAGAGGAGCGCCGTGTGGCAGCGCCAGCAGTGCGGGTAGCTGTGCTCGTACGGGATGTGCTTGAAGAGCAGACCGCGCTCGCCCAGGTCCTCGGTCAGCTTTTCGTCGGCCTTCTTGAAGAAGACACCGCCTACGAGCGGGACGTCCTCCTCGAAGGTGCCGTCCGGGCGCACCGGGTTCACGACCGGGAGGCCGTACGCGCGGCAGACCTTGAGGTCGTCCTCACCGAAGGCGGGGGACTGGTGGACCAGACCCGTGCCGTCCTCGGTGGTCACGTAGTCGGCGTTGACCACGAAGTGGGCCGGAGCCGGGAACTCCACAAGATCGAAGGGGCGTTGGTAGTTCCAGCGCTCCATCTCGGCGCCGGTGAAGGTCTGGCCGGTGGTCTCCCAGCCCTCGCCGAGAGCCTTCTCGACCAGCGGCTCGGCGACCACGAGCTTCTCTTCGCCGTTCGTCGCGACGACGTACGTGACATCGGGGTGCGCGGCGACCGCGGTGTTGGACACGAGGGTCCAGGGGGTGGTCGTCCACACGAGGAGGGCCGCTTCGCCCGCGAGCGGGCCGCCGGTGAGCGGGAAGCGGACGAAGACGGAGGGGTCGACGACCGTCTCGTAGCCCTGCGCCAGCTCGTGGTCGGAGAGGCCGGTGCCGCAGCGCGGGCACCAGGGGGCGACGCGGTGGTCCTGGACCAGGAGGTCCTTGTTGAAGATCTCCTTCAGGGACCACCAGACGGAGTCGACGTACTCCGGGTTCATGGTCCGGTACGCGTCGTCGAGGTCGACCCAGTAGCCCATGCGGGTCGTGAGGTCGGTGAAGGCGTCGGTGTGCCGGGTCACGGACTCGCGGCACTTGGCGTTGAACTCGGCGATGCCGTACGCCTCGATGTCCTTCTTGCCGTTGAACCCGAGCTCCTTCTCGACCGCGAGCTCGACGGGGAGGCCGTGGCAGTCCCAGCCGGCCTTGCGGGCGACGTGGTAGCCCCGCATGGTGCGGAAGCGCGGGAAGACGTCCTTGAAGACGCGGGCCTCGATGTGGTGGGCGCCCGGCATGCCGTTGGCCGTGGGCGGGCCCTCGTAGAACACCCACTCGGGGCGTCCCTCGGACTGCTCGAGGCTCTTGGCGAAGATCTTCTGCTCGCGCCAGAAGTCGAGCACGGCGTGCTCAAGGGCGGGCAGGTCGACCTGGGCGGGCACCTGGCGGTACTGCGGCTGCGTGTTCAACGCGCTTCCTCCGGCGGACGATTCCGTTCCGTCGGAGGGACGAGAGCCGCTTGTCGCGCTCCCGCGGTACCACCCTCCTTGGCCTTCCCTACGCGTGTGGCGCACGGGAAAGCCCCCTCATTGGGGTCGCGATGCCGGGTCTACTGGCCTTCGGCCTTCTTCCGGCGGCTCCGGGGTGATCTTCACGTCGCGCCTGCCCCCGGGCTCACACCGTCCCCGGGTCGCTCATGGCCGCTTACGCCGCTACTCGTCCCCATCCACGCTTCTCGCTCCGTCCAGTGTACGGGGCCGTGGCGGACCCGGCCGACCGGTTTTCGGCGGGCGGTCGGAGGGAGCGGCGAGGGGCCTGCTCAGGCGTGCTGGGGGACTTCGTCCTTGAGGGAGTCGCGGATCATCTTCCTCAGCTCGGGGCCGTCCGTGTGCCCGTGGACAGAAACGGCGTGCTCGCTGGCGGCGCGGACCACTTCTTCCTCTTCGCCGGAGATGGCGAGGGTGCAGTGGGTCTCGCTCGGGAATTCGCGGCAGTCGGTGACTTTGCGCATGGCGCACCTTCCTAGCTCGTACCCAATTTTAAGCCCGTTTGGCCACCCGGGGCGGAGGTCCCGCCGGGGTGGGCGCCCGGTGCGGGTGAGACCTCGGGGACTGACCCGAATGGCGACATGCTGAGCGTCCGGATCCTGACCGCCGGTGCCTGGCGGATTACCGGGCGGGGAGCTGGGCACAACGCTTGCATGCCCGCCGCGCGGCACCCGTGGGGCGGGCGAATCGGGCGGCGTGCCCCGTTGCCGCGGGCGTTGAGTCGATTTATCGTCCCAGCACGATTCGCGAGCAAGATCACAATATGTGAAGGGGCCGCGGCCATGGTGGCGAAGAAGACCGCCGTACAGCATTCGGCGTCGGGCAGATCCACGGGCGCGGCCACGCAGGGAGCGAACGGGGTACAGCCCGAGAAGGCGGAGAAGGTGGCGAAGGCGGCGGCCAAGAAGACGACCGCGAAGAAGGCCACCGCGAAGAAGACGGCCAAGAAGACGGCCACCAAGGCGGCTGCCAAGACGGCTGCCAAGGCGGCGGCCGAGAAGACGGCTGCCAAGAAGGCCGTCACCAAGAAGGTGGCGGCCAAGAAGGCGCCACCGGCGGACGCGGCCCCTCCGGCGAAGAAGACGGCTGCCAAGAAGAGCACGGCCAAGAAGAGCACAGCCAAGAAGGCGGCCGCGACCGCGGCCGAGGGTGCGGCTCAGGCCGCGGAGACGACGGGAGCCACGACAGTGGTTGCGAAGAAGACTCCGGGCACGGCGACGGCAGCGAAGAAGCCGACCGCGGTGCCCAAGGCACGTGTCGCCGCCGCGAAGCCCGGTGAGCTGGCGGTCCGGCCCGGCGAGGATCCCTGGACCCCGGAGGAGGTCGGGGAGGCGCACGCGGAGCTGCAGAGCGAGGCGCTGCGGCTCGGAGCTGAGATCACGTCCTCCGAGGACGCCCTGGCGGGCCTGATGCGGGACCCCGGGGACGGCGCCGGCGACGACGACGCGGACACCGGCACCAAGAACATCACGCGGGAACATGAGATGTCGCTGGCCGCCAACGCGCGCGAGATGCTCCTTCAGACGGAGCGCGCCCTGGAGCGGCTCGACGCGGGGACGTACGGCATCTGCGAAAACTGCGGCAATCCCATCGGCAAGGCGCGGATGCAGGCCTTCCCGCGCGCGACGCTGTGCGTCGAGTGCAAGCAGAAGCAGGAACGGCGCTACTGACCACGGCCTGGCCACGTGGGGCCGTACGCGTGTGCCGTACCCTCGTCCCCAGTCAGGTACCTAGGTTGAGGGACTCACGTGGCAGAGGCGGAGCGCATCATCGGTACGCCGGATACCCCTGAGGCGGCTGGGGGAGCCGAGCCGGAGCAGTCCGACTCGGGCTCCGACGCCGCGCGTCAGGACGCTCGCGGCGAGCAGGACGCGCGGGGCGAGCAGGACGAGCAGGCTTCGCCGGACGAGCAGGACTCGGCGGACGAGCAGAAGCCCAAGGGCAAGCGCCGGATCCTCGTCCTGTTCGCGGTGGCCGTGTTCGCGTACGCCCTGGACCTCGTCAGCAAGATGATCGTCGTCGCGAAGCTCGAGCACCACGAGCCGATCGAGATCGTCGGCGACTGGCTCCGGTTCGAGGCCATCCGCAACGCGGGCGCCGCCTTCGGGTTCGGTGAGGCCTTCACCGTGATCTTCACCTGCATCGCGGCGGCCGTCATCGTCGTGATCGCCCGCCTGGCCCGCAAGCTCTACAGCCTGCCGTGGGCGATCGCGCTCGGCATGCTGCTCGGCGGGGCCCTCGGCAACCTCACCGACCGGATCTTCCGTTCCCCCGGTGTCTTCGAGGGCGCAGTGGTCGACTTCATCGCTCCGAAGGGCTTCGCGGTGTTCAACCTCGCGGACTCGGCGATCGTGTGCGGTGGCTTCCTGATCGTGATCCTGTCCTTCCGCGGCCTGGACCCGGACGGGACCGTCCACAAGGACTGATCCCCCAGGGGCCTTCCCCCGGGGCCTCCGGCGGGCGGCTGTGGTGCGGGAGTGTCAGTGGGCTCCTGCATACTCAATGGGTGAGTACGATTCCCGAGATCCGCACCCTGCCCGTACCGGACGGCCTGGAAGGCGAGCGCGTCGACGCCGCCATTTCGCGCATGTTCGGGTTCTCCCGTACGAAGGCCGCCGAGCTGGCGGCGGCAGGCAAGGTGATGGTCGACGGCAGCGTGGTCGGCAAGTCCGAGCGTGTGCACGGCGGCGCCTGGCTGGAGGTCGAGATGCCGCAGGCGCCCGCCCCGGTGCAGATCGTCGCCGAGCCCGTCGAGGGCATGGAGATCATCCATGACGACGACGACATCGTGGTGATCGTCAAGCCGGTGGGCGTGGCCGCGCACCCGAGCCCCGGCTGGACCGGGACGACCGTGATCGGCGGCCTCGCGGCAGCGGGCTATCGCATCTCCACCTCCGGTGCCGCCGAGCGCCAGGGCATCGTGCACCGCCTGGACGTCGGCACGTCCGGCCTGATGGCGGTCGCCAAGTCCGAGCGGGCGTACACCTCGCTGAAGCGCCAGTTCAAGGAGCGCACGGTCGACAAGCGCTACAACGCGCTGGTGCAGGGCCACCCGGACCCGATGAGCGGCACCATCGACGCCCCCATCGGCCGGCACCCGAACCACGACTACAAGTGGGCGGTCACGGCGGAGGGCAAGCCCTCCGTGACGCACTACGACCTCATCGAGGCGTTCCGCGCGGCCTCGCTGCTCGACATCAAGCTGGAGACGGGGCGCACGCACCAGATCCGCGTTCACATGGCGGCACATCGGCACCCGTGCGTCGGCGACCTGACGTACGGCGCGGATCCCACGATCGCCAAGCGGCTCGGCCTCACCCGCCAGTGGCTGCACGCGGTGCGACTCGGTTTCGAGCACCCCGGGAACGGCCAGTGGGTCGAGTTCGAGAGCCAGTACCCCGAAGACCTCCAGCAGGCGCTCGACCGCGTGCGGGCAGAGAGCTCGTGAGCGCCGGGGCTGACGCCTTCGTCTGCCGGGTCGCTGTGGACCCCGGTGACCTGGAGGCCTGTTTCGCGGTCCGCAAGGAAGTCTTCGTCGTCGAGCAGCAGGTCCCCGAAGACCTCGAGTACGACGCATACGACGCCGGGGCGGCGCATGTCATCGCGGTCCGCGCGGACGGACTGCCGCTGGGCACCGGCCGACTGCTGACCGGCGCGGCGGCCGCCGCGAAGAACGGCGGCGACACCCAGGTGGGCGCGCTCGGCCGGCTCGCGGTGACCAAGGCCGCGCGCGGCCTCGGTGTCGGGGCGGCCCTGGTGCGGGCGATCGAGGACGCGGCACGCGCGCGTGGCCTGACCGCCGTCGACCTGCACGCGCAGACGCATGCGCTGGGGTTCTACGAGCGGCTCGGTTATGCGGTCTACGGCCCGGAGTTCCCCGACGCGGGGATTCCGCACCGGGCGATGCGGAAGGCGCTGGCCTAGCGAGCGGCGGGGATCCGCGATGAACCGTTAGGAAACTTTCCAGTTGGTCTTGACGGGCGCCCTCGACGGCCCCTACCTTCGCGCCATCCCACCTCCCCTCCCTTCACGGAGCTCGTGATGCGCACCGCAGCACCCAGGAAGCACCGTAAAAGTCGTACTGTCATGAGCATGGCCAGCGCAATGGCCGCGATCGGCGCCCTCGGGCTCGCCGGGACCTGGAACGCCTCCGCGGGCGAGACCGCGGCCTCGCTCTGGCAGGCCGACCCCGCCAAGGGCACCAGCGTCTTCGAGGGCGTCGAGACCAAGCCGGGCACGGTCGGCGTCGTCGACGACCCCAAGGGGCAGTACGGCAAGACGTACAAGCTCTACACGTCGGGCGACAAGGTTGATCCGGATGAGCGGGTGCGCGTCGAGACCCGCGGCCACAAGAGGCCGGACGGCTCCCGGCTGCGCTTCCAGGAGGGCGACACCGTCTACGTGGGCTGGCGCGCTATGTGGAACCCGCTGCCCACCCACGCCGGGGACTGGGTCGCCCTGTGGCAGCTCAAGGACTACGGCAGCGGAGCGGCGACGCCGCCCCTGTCGATCAGGGCGCGCGGCAACGGCACCATCGACCTCGAGTACGCCGATCCAGATCTGAAGACGACCCAGTTGTGGGACGCGCCTCTGAAGACCGGCGAATGGCATCACTTCGTGGTCGGCATCAAGGTGTCCGACGATCCGGCCAAGGGCTCCGTCCAGTTCTGGTACGACGGCAAGCGGCAGGACCTGAGGGGCAGTTCGACGTACAAGGCCGCCACGCTGCGCGCGGACTGGGTGACCGACAAGTGGGGCGTGTACCGCTCCGACGGCGTCACCGGAGAGGCCACGGCCTACCTCAACGCCGCCAAGGTGGGCAGCCGCTACGACGACGTCGCCCCCTGACGCGGCCCGGCGGTCGGAGATCCGGCCCGCTGTGGCGCCGCATTGGTCCGGTTCGGGCGGAATGCGTGGCAGGGTTGAGGTCTTGATCGTCTGACTTGCCGACCGCCGGAGGGCGCACCGTGGACCAACTGGCGCTGCTGCTCGTTCTGTTGCTCGGCGCCGTGGTGACCGTGCCGCTGGGGGAGTGGTTCGGGCTGCCCGCGCCCGTTCTGATGACCCTGGCCGGGATCGTGCTCGCCTTTGTGAGCTGGGTGCCGAACGTCGAGATCCCGCCGGACTTCATCCTTCCGCTGGTGCTTCCGCCCTTGCTGTACGCGTCCGTCCAGCGCACTTCCTGGCGGCAGTTCACGGCCAACAGACGCCCGATCTTTCTGCTCGCGGTGGCGCTCGTCTTCGTGACGACCGCGGCCGTGGCGGCGGTCGCCAATTCGGTCGTTCCCGGGCTTCCGATCGCCGCGGCCGTCGCGCTCGGGGCGCTCGTCGCGCCGCCCGACCCGGTCGCCGCGACCGCCGTCGCCGGGTCGCTCGGGCTGCCCCGGCGGCTCGTGTCGATCCTGGAGGGGGAGGGGCTCTTCAACGACGTCACGGCGATCGTGCTCTACCACGTGGCGATCGCGGCGGCGGTCGGCGGGACGTTCTCCTGGCCGTCGGCGGTGGGGCAGTTGGTGCTCTCCGGGGTGGTCGCCGTCGCCGTGGGGCTCGCGCTCGGCTGGCTCACCAACAAGCTGATGGGGCTGCTCGGCGAAGCCACCCTGCAGACCGGCCTCACGCTGCTCGTGCCCTTCGTCAGCTATGTGCTGGCCGAGGAGCTTCTCGGCTCCGGCGTCCTGGCGGTGCTGACCACCGCGCTCTATCTCGCGGAGAACGCCGCGGACGCCGACGACGTACAAGGACGGATCACCGGGCAGGCGTTCTGGCAGATCGTCGACACCCTGGTGACCGGGGTCGCGTTCGGGCTCATCGGGCTCGAACTGCACAACGTCTTCGGTACGTCGGAGGGCCGCGAGCTGCGGATGCTCGGCTGGGGCGCGGCGATCGTGGCGGTCGTCGTCGGCGTACGACTGGTGTGGCTGCTGCCCGCGACATGGCTGGCCAAGAAGCTGCACAAGCGCAGGGACTACGACGAGGACATTCCCACGACCTGGCGCGAGACCGTCGTCATGTGGTGGTCGGGGATGCGCGGCGTCGCATCGGTCGCGCTGGCGCTCGCCATCCCCCTGAAGACGGACAGCGGGGATCCCTTCCCGGCCCGCGACGAGATCATCTTCATCGCGTTCTGCGTCATCATGGCGACCCTCGTGGTCCAGGGGCTCACCCTGCCCTGGCTGGTGAAGAAGCTCGGCGTGCGCGCGGACACCGATGTCGAGCGGGCCATCGAGCGGGAGCTCGCCGTCCGTGCGGCCAAGGCGGCCAAGCGCAGGCTCAAGGAGATCGAGGAGGTCGAGGAGCTGCCGGAGGACGTCCAGGAGCGGCTGCAGCGCGGTGCGTTCGACATCGGCGCCAGAATCAGCCCCGACATCGTCGACGACGAGCGGCGGGAGCGGTACGCCAAGCGCGTCGACCGGCTCAAGGCCGTCCAGCGCATCCAGCGCGAGATGATGTCCGCCGCCCGCCACGAGGTGCTCGCGGCGCGCAGCGAGCCCGGCGCCGACCCCGAGATCGTCGACCGCGTCCTGCACCATCTCGACGTACGCAGTCTGCGTCCCTGAGCCCCGGGCCCGTGGCGCGGTGTCAGCCACGCCCCGTGCGCGGGACGATCGGCGGCGCCGTATGCGGACGTTCGCCGTCCGGCGGCAGTTCGGCCCAGGCGGTGTTGACCCGCGGCAGCGCGTAGGGATGCTCCTCGGCCAGCCAGCCGATCAGCTGCTCGCGCACCGTGACCCGCACCGTCCAGATGTCGTCCGCGTCCTTGGCGGTGACCAGGGCCCGCACCTGGATCGTGTTCGGCGTCGTGTCCGTGACCGCGAGGCCCCAGTCCCTGCCGTCCCAGGCGCCGCACTCGCGCAGGATGTCCCGCAGCTTCTCGCGCATCTCCTGTACGGGCGCGCTGTGGTCGAGCTGGAAGAAGACCGTGCCGGTCATCTGGGCGCCGCCGCGCGACCAGTTCTCGAAGGGCTTCGACGTGAAGTACGACACGGGCATCGTGATCCGGCGTTCGTCCCAGGTCCGCACGGTCAGGAAGGTCAGCGTGATCTCGTCGACCGTGCCCCACTCGCCGTCCACCACCACCGTGTCCCCGAGCCGCACCATGTCGCCGAAGGCGATCTGCAGTCCGGCGAAGAGGTTGCCGAGCGTGGACTGCGCGGCGACGCCCGCGACGATGCCGAGCACGCCCGCCGATGCGAGGAGCGACGTTCCGGCCGCCTGCATCGCGGGGAAGGTCAGCAGCATCGCGCCGATGGCCACCACACAGACGACCGCGGTGACCACCCGCTGGATGAGCGTGACCTGCGTGCGCACCCGGCGCACCCGGGCCGGGTCGCGGTGGGCGGCGGCGTAACGCGCGTACGAGGCTTCCACGACGGCCGCCGCGATGCGGACGAGCAGCCACGCCATGGACCCGATGAGCACCAGGGTGAGTGTTCTGCCGATCCCCGCCGAGTGGTCCTCGGCGATCTGCGCCTGGTCGTACGAGCCGCGCAGCAGGGCCACGCACAGGACGACTTGGAGCGGCAGCCGGCAGCGGCGCAGGAGGCCCCACACCGGGGCGTCGGGGTGCCGGGTGTCGGCCCGGCGCAGCAGCACGTCGGCCAGCCACCCGACGGCCAGCGTGAGCACGACCGAGCCGCCGACCACGATCAACGGACGCAGTACGTTCTCCATGCCTCCGAGAGTAGGTGGCACGATGGCCTCATGAACATCGTGCTTTTCCATTCGACGTACGGGCTGCGGCCCGCGGTGCACGCGGCGGCCGACCGGCTGCGCGCGGCGGGGCACCAGGTGTGGACCCCCGATCTCTTCGAGGGGCGCACCTTCGACACCGTCGAGGAAGGCATGGCCTTCAAGGAGGAGCTCGGCAAGGACGAGCTCCTGAAGCGGGCCATCCTGGCCGCGGCGCCCTACTCCGAGCGGGGTCTCGTCTACGCCGGGTTCTCCTTCGGCGCCGCCACCGCGCAGACGCTCGCGCTCGGCGACGACAAGGCGCGCGGTCTTCTGCTCCTGCACGGCACCTCCGACATCGCGGAGAACGCCACGGTGGACGAGCTGCCGGTGCAGCTGCACGTCGCCGAGCCCGACCCGTTCGAGACGGACGACTGGCTGAGCGCGTGGTACCTGCAGATGGGGCGGGCCGGGGCCGACGTGGAGGTCTACCGCTACGCGGGCGCAGGGCACCTGTACACCGACCCCGACCTGGACGACTACGACGCCGAGGCCGCGGAGTCGACCTGGCGGACGGCGCTGGGCTTCCTGGAGACCCTCTAGTCGCCGGGGAACCCTCCAGCCGACTTCACGCGCGCGTGCAGCGCCCCACCGGGGCGCTCACCGGCGGCTTGCACTGCAGGCCGTAATCGCCGCCGCTGGAGCTGAGATACCGCCCGACGCATTCGTTGCCGGACGTCCTGCCGTGCTCGGCACAGAACCGCAGGGCGGCCCGGCCGTCCGCGAAGGGCCCGGGAGCGTAGATCACCCAGAAGCCCGGCCGCAGCGACGCGTAGTCGTCGCTGCGTACATACGCCGCCTCCGGCACGTCCTTGCGCACGGCCGCGAGCCTGCGGTCGCGGGCGGCCTCTCCGTTGCCGACGGGCTCGGAGAAGAGCTGGGCGACCCAGCTGCCCGAGGCGGGCGGGGCGCCGGGGGAGGATGCCGGTGGCGTGGTCGGGTCGGGGCTCTCGCTCCGGGGCGGGGTCTCACTCGGACCCGAACTTCCGCTCCGGGAGGGGCTCTTGGACCCCTTCGTGGGCTCCGGTGAGGTCTCGGACGAAGCCCCCGCTGAGGAGCTCCCGCCGCCCTTGTCCTCCTCCCCGCCCGTACCGGCCCCGCCCCGCAGCGCGAGCACCAGCGCGGCACCGGCCACCAGGGCGAGCGCCACGGCGACCACCGCGACGATCACAGGCGTACGTCTTCGGGGCTCGGCGTGTGGCGGTCCCACCGTGACGGCGGGCGGCGGTCCTGCGTTGACGTCGGCCGGCGGTCCCACGTCGACGGCGGGCCGCTCCGAGGTCTCCGTCGGCTGCCACGTGATCCCGTCCGCCACGGCGGCGAGCATCGCGTCGAGCCGCTCCCCGTCCGGGCGCAGCGCCGGGTCCCGTACGAGGAGGGCGTCGAGGACCGGCGCGAGCGGGCCGGAGCGGACCGGCGGCGGCACCGGCTCGTCGAGCACGGCGGCGAGCGTCGCCAGGCTCGTGGCGCGGCGCAGCGGACTGACGCCCTCCACGGCCACGTACAGCACGAGGCCGAGCGACCACAGGTCGGCCGCCGGGCCCTCGCCGGTGCCGCGGATCCGCTCGGGCGCGATGTACTCCGGAGAGCCGATCAGGTCGCCCGTGGCGGTGAGCCGGGTGGAGCCGCGCAGTGAGGCGATGCCGAAGTCGGTCAGGACCACGGAAGGGACGCCTCCCGCGTCCTGCGGCGACCGCTCCCGCAGCAGGACGTTGGCCGGCTTGATGTCCCGGTGCAGGATGCCCGCGGCGTGCGCGACCCGCAGGGCCGACAGAAGCTCGCGGCCGATGCGCGCCGCTTCGCGCGGTGTCAGCGTGCCCTGCTCCAGGCGGTCCTGGAGAGTGCGCCCCGGCAACAGCTCCATCACCAGCCAGGGGTGGGGAGACGCGGGAGTGTCGACGATCTGATGGATCGTCACCACATGGGGGTGATTGAGCCGGGCCAGCGCGCGGGCCTCGCGCAGCACCCGCTCCCGCAGGACCCGCGACTGCTCGGCCGTCAGCTCGGGCCCCGCGGGCCGCACCTCCTTGACGGCCACCTCGCGGTGCAGCACGGTGTCGCGCGCCCGCCACACCGTGCCCATGCCTCCGCTGCCGAGCCGCTCCAGCAGCTCGAAGCGCCCGTCGATCACGTCCCCCTGGCCGCTCATGCCGCAAGAGTAAAGGGCGTCGGCGACACGCGTGACCCGGGTCAGCGCACGGGGGAGTACGCCCGCTCGACCTTCTGGGTGCCGCTGAGCGTGCGGTACGAACGGGCCCACGACGAGGTCGCCTTGGGGTCCTTGCGGTCGGAAAGGACGTAGTAGTCCATCTGCGAGCGCTCGGCCGTCACGTCCAGGACGCTGTAGCCGTGCGAGTCCATGTCCAGCCACTTCACATGGCGGTTGGCCGCCTTGATCGCGCCCACGGCGACCAGCGAGAGGGTGTGCGGGGCGACGTGCAGCATGTCGTCCACGTTGTCGGAGGTCACGGACGTGACCACGAACTCCGTGGCCGCGGACGGCGATCCGGGGTACGTGGCGGCCTTGACCGGCACGTCGTTCGCCCAGGCCATGTGGATGTCGCCGGTGAGGAAGACCGTGTTGCGCACGGCCTTGTCGACCAGGTGCGCGATGAGTTCCTTGCGGTCGTCGGTGTAGCCGTCCCACTGGTCGGCGTTGATGGCGAGGCCCTCCTTGGGCAGGCCGAGCAACTCCGCGAGGGGGCCGAGCAGATGGGCCGGCACGGACCCGAAGGCGACCGGCGAGATCATCACCGAGGTGCCGACCAGCTTCCAGGAGGCGTCCGACGAGTCCAGGCCGGCCTTCAGCCAGTCGAGCTGGGCGCGGCCGGTGAGCGTACGGTCCGGGTCGTCGACGGCACCGCTGCCGATGCCCGCCTGCTCGGAGCGGAACGAGCGCAGGTCGAGCAGGTGCAGATCGGCCAGCTTGCCGAAGCGCAGACGGCGGTAGACGGTGCCTTCAGTAGAAGGGCGTACGGGCATCCACTCGAAGTACGCCTGCTTGGCGGCCGCCATGCGCTGCGCCCAGTCGCCCTCGGTCTCGGGGGAGTGGTTCACGGCGCCGCCCGACCAGGTGTTGTCGGCGAACTCGTGGTCGTCCCAGATCGCGATCACGGGGTGCGTCGCGTGCATCGCCTGCGCGTCGGCGTCGGTCTTGTGGACGCCGTGCCGGGTGCGGTAGTCGGCGAGCGTGATGATCTCGTGCTTCGGCTCGTGCTGACGTACGACGTACTTGGCGGCCGGGTACTCGCCGCTCGGGTACTCGTAGAGGTAGTCACCGAGGTGCAGGACCGCGTCGAGTTCGGTGCGGGCCGCGAGATGGCGGTACGCGGAGAAGTAGCCGGCCTCCCAGTTGGCGCAGGAGACCACGCCGAACCGGACGCCGGGGGCGGCCGCGTCGTGCGCGGGGGTGGTGCGGGTGCGGCCCACGGGGGAGTGGGTGTCGCCCGCGGAGAAGCGGAAGTAATAGGCGGTGGCAGGGCGCAAGCCTCTTACGTCCGCTTTCACCGTGTGGTCGGAGGCGGCCCGCGCGGTGGATCTCCCGCGGCCGACTATCCGGGTGAAGCCCTTGTCCTCGGCTATCTCCCAACTCACCTCGGTGTCAGGCCCCTTGCCGGACCCGGGCGTGGCCTCCGGCACGGGCGTCACACGGGTCCACAGCAGCACACCGTCGGGCAGCGGGTCGCCGGAGGCCACTCCGTGGTGGAATGCGGGCCCTTCGGTGGCGTGTGCGGAGGGAGCGGCGGCGAGCGGGGCCGCGATGACCGCGGTGGCGGCAGCGGCCTTGACGACCGCGCGGCGGCGCGGGGCTGAGGAGTTGAGTGGCGTCTGGGCGCCGGTTCGACTGGTCACGGGCGATTACCTTACTGATCAGTAATCGCGAAGAGCGGGCGACCGGTAAAAGTTCGCCCGCTCTTCCGCCAACAGCCGCTCGGCGTGCGGCTTTTGTGCTGGTTCAGCCCTTGGTCAGCTGTTGATCAGTCGTCGATCAGCCGTTGGTCAGCCCTTGAGAGCCGCGTCGATGGCCGTCTTGTACTCCTCGACCGTCGAGGGCGCGTTCTTCTGGTCGGCGCCGGTCAGCTTCTTGCCGTCCATGACGAAGGCCGGCGTTCCGTCGACCTTGTCCTTGTTGTCGTCGAACTTCTTCGACATCTCGATGGCCCAGCGGTCGTACGTGCCGTCCTTGACGTCCTTCTTGAAGGAAGCGCTCTTCTTGAGCTCGGGGACCTCGTTGGCGATCTTGAGGAGGTACGAGTCCTCCTTGAACTTGTCGGAGGTCTCCGCGGGGTGGTTCTCCTTGGAGAACAACGCCTTCTTGTAGTCGACGAACGCCTGGTCGCTCACGTTCAGGGCGGCGCCGAGCGCGCTGAGCGCGTTCTTGGAGCCCTCACCGGTGAGGTTGCGGTCGAGGAACGAGGCGCCGATGAACTGGATCTTGTACTTGCCGTCCTCGACGTCCTTCTCGACGGTCGGGCCGACGGTCTGCTCGAAGCTGGCGCAGATCGGGCAGCGCGGGTCCTCGTAGACCTTGAGGGTCTTCTTGGCGCTGTCCTTGCCGATGACGACGGTCGTGCCGTCCGCGCCCGAGGAGTTCGCGGGCTTGACCAGCTTCTCGTCCTTGGCGGCGTCCCAGTGGCTGGGCTTGTTGGCCTGCATCACGGCGTAGCCGACGCCGCCCGCGATCGCCAGGACCGCGATGACGGAGATGCCGACGATCGTCTGCCGCTTCCGCTGCTCGCGCTTGCGCTCGGCTTCCTGCTGGGCGCGGATCCGCTCGCGGGCCGCCGACTTGGCCGCCTGGCTGTTGCGCTTGCTCATGATGGTGTTCTCCGTAGGGGGTTACGTACGTGGGGACGGTCGTGCTCAGGCGAAGGCGGCCGAGCACGGCGGTCCACGCCGTCCCACGAAGTGCACGAGCGGCCGCGTACGCACGGCCGTGACCCGGCGGGCCGGGCGCGGCAGGCGGCGTACGGGCCGCGGCCGGATGCTCACCGCGGCGACCGCGATCAGCAGCGGCCGGAAGGTGGCGGCGGTCACCGCGCGCAGGAGCTGGGCCAGGGCGCGCTCCCCGCGCCGCAGCCAGGCCGCCGCGAGCAGGCCGACCCCGATGTGCGCGCCGAGCAGCAGCCAGGCGGTGCGCGGATCGGCGTCGGTGAGCAGAACGGCGGCGCGGTGCCCATCGGCGCCGGCCATCCGGGCCAGTGGGGTGCCGACGCTGCCGCCGCACAGCACGTCGAAGCCGACCGAGCGCAGGGGTCCCGCGACGGGGCCGCCCGCCTGGCCGTAACAGACGTGCTGTCCGGTGGTGAACACCGTGTCGGCGGCCAGCTCCAGGGGGATCAGCAGGGCGGCGATGCGTGCATAGCCGCGCTCACGCCCCGCGAGTGCGTACGCGATGACGAAGACACCCGCGGCGATCGCGGCGACCGTGGCCAGCGGCAGTGGGGCGCGGGACAGCAGAACGTGCGACGCGGCGGAGAGCATCACGACGAGGGCCGTGAAGAGCGCCGCGCGCACGGCTCTGAGGTGGGTCCCGGCTATGTCCATCGCGCAAGCGAGTGTGCCATGTGTTCCTGTAAGACAGCCCTAAAGGGTGTCTATGAGTTGCACGGGGCACATCACCCGACGCCTACAGGCCGGGGATCCGGCCGTTGCGGAACAGGTCCACGAAGATCTGGTGGTCGCGTCGCGCCCGTGCGCCGTACTCGTGCGCGAAGTCCACGAGCAGATCCCCGAAGCCGTCCTCGTCGGCGGCGATGGCGGCGTCGATCGCGCGCTCCGTGGAGAACGGCACCAGGTCGGAGTGGCCGCTCTCGTCGTCCGCCGCCGCGTGCATGGTGGCCGTGGCGCGGCCCAGGTCGGCGACGACCGCGGCGATCTCGTCCAGGTCGTCGATGTCCGACCAGTCCAGGTCCACGGCGTACGGGGAGACCTCGGCCACCAGCTGACCGGAGCCGTCCA
The DNA here is from genome assembly GCF_040686095.1 of Streptomyces sp. NPDC086554. NCBI lineage: Bacteria > Bacillati > Actinomycetota > Actinomycetes > Kitasatosporales > Streptomycetaceae > Streptomyces > Streptomyces sp. NPDC086554. The sequence continues at coordinate 101,702 of NZ_JBFBJK010000015.1, read as the reverse complement.
GCTCGGTCCAGCCGAGCCACGGGTCGGCGTGCGCCTGCAGGGCGCGCTGCGAGATGACCGTGCGGTGGCCCTCGTGCTGGAAGTAGTCACGGATCGCGGTGTCGGTGATGTGCCGCGAGACGGCCGGGGTCTGGGCCTGCTTGAGGTAGATCACGACGTCGTTCTCCAGCGCGTCGCTGTTGCCCTCCAGGAGGATGTTGTACGAGGGCAGCCCCGCCGAGCCGATGCCGATGCCGCGGCGGCCGACGACGTCCTTCACACGGTAGGAGTCGGGGCGGCTGAGCGAGGACTCCGGCAGCGTCTCCAGATAGCCGTCGAAGGCGGCGAGGACCTTGTAACGGGTGGCCGCGTCCAGCTCGATGGAACCGCCGCCGGAGGCGAAGCGGCGCTCGAAGTCACGGATCTCCGTCATCGACTCCAGGAGCCCGAAGCGGGTCAGCGAGCGCGCGTCACGCAGCGCGTCCAGGAGCGGGCCCTGGGCGGTGTCCAGGGTGAAGGGCGGCACCTCGTCGCTCTTGGCGCCCGTCGCCAGGTCGTGGATCCGCTCGCGGTACGCAGCGGCGTAGATCCGCACCAGGTCGGTGATCTGCTCGTCGCTCAGCGCCTTCGTGTAGCCGATCAGCGCCACCGAGGCGGCGAAGCGCTTCAGGTCCCAGGTGAAGGGCCCGACGTACGCCTCGTCGAAGTCGTTCACGTTGAAGATCAGGCGCCCCTGCGCGTCCATGTACGTGCCGAAGTTCTCCGCGTGCAGGTCGCCGTGGATCCATACCCGGCCCGTGCGGTCGTCCAGGAAGGGCCCGCCGTGCTGCTCGCGCTCCAGGTCCGCGTAGAACAGGCAGGCCGTGCCGCGGTAGAACGCGAAGGCGGAGGCGGCCATCTTCCGGAACTTCACCCGGAACGCGGCGGGGTCCGCGGCGAGCAGCTCACCGAACGCGGTGTCGAAGACGGCGAGGATCTGCTCGCCGCGCTGCTCAGCGGTGGGCTGCGGGACCGACATCGCGGGGTGCCTCCAGGTAACAGGTGGTGCCAGGTGGTGCATGACATTCGGGACAGGTGTTCCGTCCTGTCCAACGCTCGACGGTACCCCCGAGTGCCCGCCGCTTGTCAGTGCCGCGGATTAGACTTCCACGCTGTCCCCCCAGACTGCCCGCAGCCTGTCACCCGCCCACCCGTCGCCCGACCACCGCCCCTCAACGAGGCGCTTCGCGCCGCAGTGACAATTCGGAGGCCTCCCGCCGTGACCAAGCCGCCCTTTACGCACCTCCACGTCCACACCCAGTACTCGCTCCTGGACGGTGCCGCGCGGCTGAAGGACATGTTCAACGCGTGTAAAGAGATGGGCATGTCGCACATCGCCATGTCCGACCACGGCAATCTCCACGGGGCGTACGACTTCTTCCACTCCGCGCAGAAGGCCGGCGTGACGCCGATCATCGGCATCGAGGCGTATGTGGCGCCGGAGTCGCGGCGCAACAAGCGGAAGATCAAGTGGGGGCAGCCGCACCAGAAGCGTGACGACGTGTCCGGTTCGGGTGGTTACACCCACAAGACGATCTGGGCGGCGAACAAGACCGGTCTGCACAACCTGTTCCGGCTCTCCTCGGACGCGTATGCCGAAGGCTGGCTGCAGAAGTGGCCGCGTATGGACAAGGAGACCATCTCCCAGTGGTCGGAGGGCCTGATCGCCTCCACCGGCTGCCCCTCCGGAGAGCTCCAGACCCGCCTGCGCCTGGGGCAGTACGAGGAAGCGCGCAAGGCGGCGGGCGAGTACCAGGACATCTTCGGCAAGGACCGTTACTTCCTGGAGCTGATGGACCACGGCATCGAGATCGAGCGCCGGGTCCGCGACGACCTCCTGAAGATCGGCAAGGAGCTGGGCATCCCGCCCCTGGTCACGAACGACTCGCACTACACGTACGCCCACGAGTCGACCGCGCACGACGCCCTGCTCTGCATCCAGACCGGCAAGAACCTCTCGGACCCGGACCGCTTCCGCTTCGACGGGACGGGCTACTACCTGAAGTCGACGGACGAGATGTACGCCATCGACTCCTCGGACGCCTGGCAGGAGGGCTGCGCCAACACCCTGCTGGTCGCCGAGCAGATCGACACCACCGGGATGTTCGAGAAGCGCGACCTGATGCCGAAGTTCGACATCCCGGAGGAGGGCTACACCAACACCACCTGGTTCAAGGAGGAGGTGCGGCGCGGCATGGCCCGCCGCTACCCCGGCGGTGTCCCGGACGACCGGCAGAAGCAGGCCGAGTACGAGATGGACATCATCATCCAGATGGGGTTCCCGGGGTACTTCCTCGTGGTCGCCGACTTCATCATGTGGGCCAAGAACAACGGCATCGCGGTGGGCCCGGGGCGTGGCTCCGCGGCCGGTTCGATCGTCGCCTACGCCATGGGCATCACCGACCTCGACCCCATCACGCACGGGCTGATCTTCGAGCGGTTCCTCAACCCCGAGCGCGTCTCCATGCCCGATGTCGACATCGACTTCGACGAGCGCAGGCGCGTCGAAGTGATCAGGTACGTGACCGAGAAGTACGGCGCCGACAAGGTCGCCATGATCGGCACGTACGGCAAGATCAAGGCCAAGAACGCGATCAAGGACTCCGCGCGCGTGCTCGGATATCCGTACGCGATGGGCGACCGCCTCACCAAGGCGATGCCCGCCGACGTCCTGGGCAAGGGCATCGACCTCTCCGGCATCACCGACCCCACCCACCCGCGCTACAGCGAGGCGGGCGAGATCCGGGGGATGTACGAGAACGAGCCGGACGTGAAGAAGGTCATCGACACCGCGAAGGGTGTGGAGGGCCTGGTCCGGCAGATGGGCGTGCACGCCGCCGGCGTGATCATGTCCAGCGAGCCGATCATCGAGCACGCCCCGGTCTGGGTGCGGCACACGGACGGCGTGACCATCACGCAGTGGGACTACCCCCAGTGCGAGTCGCTCGGCCTGATCAAGATGGACTTCCTGGGCCTGCGCAACCTCACCATCATGGACGACGCCGTGAAGATGGTGCGGTCCAACAAGGGCATCGACCTGGAGATGCTCTCCCTCCCGCTGGACGACCCCAAGACGTACGAACTGCTCTGCCGCGGTGACACGCTCGGCGTCTTCCAGTTCGACGGCGGCCCGATGCGCTCGCTGCTCCGCCAGATGCAGCCCGACAACTTCGAGGACATTTCCGCCGTCTCGGCCCTGTACCGGCCGGGCCCGATGGGCATGAACTCCCACACGAACTACGCGGAGCGCAAGAACGGCCGCCAGGAGATCACGCCGATCCACCCGGAGCTCGAAGAGCCCCTGAAGGAGACGCTCGGCCTGACCTACGGCCTCATCGTGTACCAGGAGCAGGTGCAGAAGGCCGCGCAGATCATCGCCGGCTACTCGCTCGGCGAAGCCGACATCCTGCGCCGCGTGATGGGCAAGAAGAAGCCCGAGGAGCTGGAGAAGAACTTCGTTCTCTTCCAGGCCGGCGCCAAGGAGAAGGGCTTCTCGGACGCCGCGATCAAGGCCCTGTGGGACGTCCTGGTCCCGTTCGCCGGATACGCGTTCAACAAGGCGCACTCATCGGCGTACGGCCTGGTCACCTACTGGACCGCCTACCTGAAGGCGAACTACCCGGCCGAGTACATGGCCGCGCTGCTCACCTCGGTGAAGGACGACAAGGACAAGTCGGCCATCTACCTGAACGAATGCCGGCGCATGGGCATCAAGGTGCTGCCGCCCAACGTGAACGAGTCCGTGCACAACTTCGCCGCCCAGGGTGACGACGTGATCCTCTTCGGCCTGGAGGCGGTCCGCAACGTCGGCACGAACGTGGTCGAGTCGATCATCCGCTCGCGCAAGGCGAAGGGGAAGTACACCTCCTTCCCCGACTACCTCGACAAGGTCGAAGCCACCGCCTGCAACAAGCGGACCACGGAGTCGCTGATCAAGGCGGGCGCCTTCGACACCATGGGGCACACCCGCAAGGGCCTGACCGCGCAGTACGAGCCGATGATCGACAACGTCGTCGCGGTCAAGCGCAAGGAAGCGGAAGGGCAGTTCGACCTCTTCGGAGGGGGCGACGACTCCGGCGACGAGCCGGGCTTCGGGCTCGACGTGGAGTTCTCCACCGACGAGTGGGAGAAGACGTATCTGCTCGCCCAGGAGCGGGAGATGCTCGGTCTGTACGTCTCCGACCACCCGCTCTTCGGCCTGGAGCACGTGCTGTCCGACAAGGCCGACGCGGGCATCGGACAGCTCACCGGCGGTGACTACTCGGACGGCTCGATCGTCACCATCGGCGGCATCATCTCCGGCCTCCAGCGCAAGATGACCAAGCAGGGCAACGCCTGGGCGATCGCCACCGTCGAGGACCTCGCGGGTTCCATCGAGTGCATGTTCTTCCCGGCGACGTACCAGCTGGTGTCGACCCAACTCGTCGAGGACGCCGTGGTGTTCGTCAAGGGCCGCCTCGACAAGCGCGAGGACGTGCCGCGCCTGGTCGCGATGGAGCTCCAGGTCCCCGACCTGTCGAACGCGGGCACCAACGCGCCCGTCCTGATCACCATCCCGACGGTGAAGGTGACCCCGCCGATGGTCAGCCGCCTCGGCGAGATCCTCAGCCACCACCGGGGCAACAGCGAGGTGCGGATCAAGCTCCAGGGGGCGCAGAAGACCACGGTGCTGCGGCTCGACCGGCACCGCGTGCAGCCCGATCCGGCCCTTTTCGGTGACCTGAAGGTGCTGCTCGGCCCGTCCTGCCTGGCGGGGTAGTACCCGGCCCACCGTATGAAGGGGCGCACCCGGAAGCCCGGGTGCGCCCCTTCATGTGTGCCTGCGTGTAGGTCAGTTGTGGCCGAAGCGGCGCTGGTGCTTGCGGGCGACCTCGGCGGGGCTGCCCTGTGACTTCACGGCGTCCTTCATCCTCGACTCGGCCTGCTCCGCGGACGTCTTGGTCGCCTGCTCCTGCGCCTGCTCGGCGGACGAAGCGCGACCCCGGTCCGAGACGCCGGTCTTGCGGTGCTGTTTCTTGGCCATTGTGATCTTCCTCCTGAGGGGGATCTGGGGGCCAGGACGCGACCAGACTCACATATGGCGGCAAAGCGCGCATTTCAGAGAATTACCGTGCGTAATAAGGGTTCTCGGGGAGTGAAGTCGAGACACGCCACGCCGAAGATCGAGTTCCGGCCGTTAACCTCCGCAGGGTCGGGCAGACTCGAAGGAAACCCGAAGCATTACTTCCCGAGCCATGACTTCCAGGGAATCTCCAGGGAAAGAGGGTGGATCGCGTGGACCGCTGCATCGTCCTGGTGGACGCCGGGTATCTGCTGGGTGCCGCCGCGAGTCTCCTCGCGGGCGAGCCGTCCCGGTCCCGGATCACCGTCGATCACGCCGCCCTGATCCAGGGCATCCGAGAGCGCGCCGAGTCCGACACCGAGCGCCCCCTGCTGCGGATCTACTGGTTCGACGGCGCCCCCGACCGCGTGCCCCAGCCCGAGCACCGAAGGCTGCGGGTCATGCCGCGCGTGACGGTCCGCCTGGGCGCGCTGACCCGCAGCGACGGGCGGTGGGCCCAGAAGGGCGTCGACGCCGCCATGCACGCCGAGCTGACCGAGCTTGCCCGCAACCGCGCCTGCTCGGACGTCGTGCTCGTCACCGGCGACGGGGACCTGCTGCCCGGCATGATGGCCGCCAAGGAGCACGGCGTCGCCGTCCACCTGTGGGCCGTGCAGGCCGGCGACGGCGACTACAACCAGTCGGAGGACCTGGTCGCCGAGGCCGACGAGCGCCGCGTCCTCGACCGGGCCTGGATCACCAAGGCCGTACGCGCCAAGGAGCTCACCGGCGTCTGCGCGCCGCCGCCCGCGCCGCGCCCGGAGATCGCCGCGATCCTCTCCGCGCCCCTTCCCGAGTCCGCGCTCGCCGCAAGCGCCCAGCGGGCCGCCGACGAGGCCGCCGGCGTGCAGCACACGGAGAGCACGGCCAACGGCGACAGCGGCGCCCCCCACCACATCCCCGCGGGCAAGGGCGTCCCCACCCCCAAGGACCTGGCCGCCCTGCGCGGCCCCGGCGCCCTGGCCGCCGCCGCACAGCACCCCACCAACGCGACGCTGCGGTGGTCGTCCGACAAGGGCTGGGTCGAGCGGCCCGGCGGCGCCGCCGAGAGCGCGGAGGCCGCGGCGCTGCCGACGCTGGCCCAGCTGACCACGGCCGAGCAGCGCTGGGCCGACCGCGAGGAGGACATCACCACCGTCGGCGGAGACCCCTTCGAGGTGGGGCAGGTGTTCGCGCGCCGCTGGATGGCCCGCCTGCCCGAACAGCACAACCTGCAGAAGCTCTCGACGATGTACCCGCGCATCCCGCACCGCGTCGACGGCGAGCTGCTGCGGTACGCGGCCCGGTTCGGCCTGCTCGCGCACAAGGACGACCAGATCGACGAGCACGACCGGTACGCGATCCGGGCGGGCTTCTGGCGCGAGATCGACGTCCGCACGGCGGTCGAACACGCGCCGGCGGGCGACCGCTCGGGGGAGTGACACACGCGTACGGAGATGACCGATACAGGGCGTACGGGGCGCCCCGGGCGTCGTGCCGTGCACGGGACCCCGTACCCTCGTCCTTCGTGAGTACGCGCTCGGTACAGGTGGTCCGCCAAGGGCTCCGACAGGGTCACGGCAGCGATGCCGTCTGCGCGGTGCGCGACCTCGTCAAGACGTATCCCGCCGCCCGTGGCCGGCGCGGCACGCCGGCCACGCCCGCGGTGCGCGCCACCGACGGCATCAGCCTCGACGTGCTGCGCGGCGAGATCTTCGGCCTGCTCGGGCCCAACGGCGCCGGCAAGTCCACGCTCGTGCGCCAGCTGACCGGCCTGATGCGGCCCGACAGCGGCGGCGTCGAGATCCTCGGCCACGACATCCTGCGCCACCCCGAGCGGGCCGCGCGGATCCTCGCCTACCTGGGGCAGGAGTCCACCGCGCTCGACGAGTTGACCGTCTCGCTGGCCGTCGAGACGACCGCACGCCTGCGCGGCCTCGATGTGCGCGAGGCGCGGGCCGAGCGCGACGGCGTACTCGAAGAGCTTGCGCTCACGCCCCTCGCGTCGCGGCCGCTGAAGAAGCTCTCCGGCGGGCAGCGCAGACTCGCCTGCTTCGCCACCGCGCTGGTGGGCGAGCGGCCGCTGCTCGTCCTCGACGAGCCGACGACCGGCATGGACCCCATCGCACGGCGCGCCGTCTGGGGCGCCGTCGACCGGCGCCGGGCAGAGCGCGGCACGACGGTCCTGCTCGTCACCCACAACGTCATCGAGGCCGAGACGGTCCTGGACCGCGTCGCCGTACTCGACCACGGCAAGGTCATCGCCTGCGACACCCCGGCCGGGCTCAAGGAGCAGGTCGCGGGGGAGGTCCGGGTGGAACTGGTGTGGCGTGACCGGGCGCCGCTGGATGTCCCCGAGGTGGCGGCGCTGCGCTCGTCCGCGGTGGAATCCGGGCGACGCTGGTCGCTGCGGCTCGCCCCCGACGAGGCACGGGCCGCGGTCGGGGCGATCACCGGCGGGGCCGCCTTCGCCTCGCTCGACGACTTCACCCTGGCCACGCCCAGCCTGGAGGACGTCTACCTTGCCCTGGGCGGGAATGCCAAGGGGCTGGTAAAGGCGTGATTCCGGCCAGCCGGCGACGAGACAGGCACATGATCAGGAGGGGCGTCCGATGAGTGCGGTTCCTTTGGAAGCCGCGGTACGGGCTGACGACGGCCACGAGCGGCAGGCCGACGCCCCCGCGCCCCTTGGGCCCCGTGCGCGGCTGTTCCCCGCGCTCTCGGCCGTCTATCGCGCGCAGCTCTCCCGGGCGCGGGTGGCCCGTATCCCCCTGCTCTTCGTGGCGACCTTCCAGTCCGTCGGGATCATGATCCTGATGCGGGGCGTGGTCGACGGGGGCGGTGAGGCGCGTGCCGTCGTCGCCGGGTCCTCCGTGCTCGTCGTCGCGTTCGTCGCGCTCAACCTGCTCGCGCAGTACTTCGGGCAGCTGCGGTCCGACGGCGGGCTCGACCACTACGCCACGCTGCCCGTGCCGCCCGCCGCGGTGGTTCTCGGCGCCGCGGCCGCCTACGCCTCGTTCACCGTGCCCGGCACGTTCGTCACCGCCGTCGTCGGCTGCGGACTCTTCGGCCTTCCGCTCACCCATCTGTGGGTGCTCGTCGCGGTGATCCCGCTGGCGGGCGCCGCGCTCGCGGGGCTCGGCGCGGCCCTCGGGCTGCTCGCGCCGCGGCCCGAACTGGCCACCCTGCTCGGCCAGTTGGGCATGTCGGCGGCGCTGCTGCTCGGTGTGCTTCCGGCCGAGCGGATGCCGGAGATCCTGCAGTACGCGCGTGATCTGCTGCCCTCGACGTACGGAGTCGAGGCGCTCGCCCGCACCTTCGGGCCCGACCCGGAGTGGGCGGCCGTCGGGTTCGACCTCGCGGTGTGCGCGGGGGTCGGCGTCGCCTCGCTGGCCATCGCCACCTGGGCCTACCGCCGCGCGGCTGTGCGGTGAAGCGGCACTCAGGTACTACTGGCACCATGTGTGGGTGACTGCACCGCTGACGCCCTCCCAACCGCCCCACGGCGAGTCCCCTCACGACCCCTGGCAGCAAGCCGCCGATCCGTCCGGAGACGTTGCCCCGTCGGCTCACGAGGAGGACGGGCCCGGCATGAAGACCGAAGTGCGGCAGGCCGTGGTCATCGCGGTCGCGGTGGCTGTCAGCGGCGTACTGCTCGGGCTGCTGTGGCTGTGGCTCGCCCCGCGTGTGCCGCTGATCGCGGACAACGACGCGGTGTATCTCAAGGACACCGAGGGCGAGCAGGCGATCGGGGTCGACGGAACGTTCACTCTGCTCGCACTCGGCTTCGGCGCGGTGAGCGGACTCGTCGTCTTCCTGCTCCGCAAGCGCGGCGGGATTCCGCTGGTCGTCGGCCTCACGGCGGGTGGCCTGCTCGGCGCGGTGCTCGCCTGGCGGCTCGGGATCTTCCTCGGGCCCGATACGGATGTCGTCGCGCACGCGAAGTCGGTGGGCAAGGGCGTGGTGTTCGACGCGCCCCTGGAGCTCAACGCCAAGGGCACGCTGCTCGCGTGGCCCGTCGCCGCGCTCCTTGTGCACCTGGGCCTTACCGCGTTGTTCGGGCCGCGGGACCCCGAGCCGTACCCCCTCGCGTACGGGGATCCGGCTCGGCCCGAGGACAGCTCGAACCATTAGGCGGGGCGCCTCCCGTGGTTCGCCTTGCCCTTCCTCACCCGCCACTTCCTCTTGCGCGTCTTCTTCGACATGAGGGTGGTACTAGTCGAGAACCGGGCGGGCGTCGAGGGTCACTTCACGCCTGATGCCGAAGGGGCTCGACGGGGCTCGAAGGGGTTATTCGCGCCCGATCGGGGCCAGTACCGCGCCGGTGAGCGCCGCCAGGTCGGCCGGGGCGAGTTCCACCTCCAGGCCGCGGCGGCCCGCCGACACACAGATCGTGGCGTGGGCCGACGCCGAGTCGTCCAGGACCGTGCGCAGCTTCTTGCGCTGGCCGAGCGGGGAGATGCCGCCCCGTACGTACCCCGTGGTGCGCTCGGCGGCCGCCGGGTCGGCCATCACCGCGCGCTTGCCGGAGACCGCGGCGGCCAGCGCCTTGAGGTTCAGGGTGCCCGCCACGGGGACCACGGCCACCGTCAGCTCGCCGTCCACCTCGGCCACCAGGGTCTTGAAGACCCGGTCGGGGGAGACGCCCATCGCCTCGGCCGCCTCGTCGCCGTACGAGGGGTGCGCGGGGTCGTGCTCGTACGCGTGGACGGTGTAGCCGGTGCCCGCCGCGGTGAGGGCGACCGTCGCGGGGGTGCCGCCCGTGCCCGACTGCTTCTTCTGCTTCTTCGCCAAAGCGTTCACGCCTTACGTCATGCGTCGTACGTCAGATGGTGCGTACGTCAGTTGAGGCTCGTGGTGCCGCGCGTGAGGTCCGTCGCGGGCAACGACGGCAGATTACGGATGATCGCGGTCTCCGCGCGAAGGAGTTTCAGCTCGTCGCGCAGGCGCGCGGCCGTGTCGGGGGCTTCGAGCAGCCGCTGCTTGGTCGGGGTGTCGAGGACCGCCGCCGCCGCGACCAGATACGACACCACGGACGGGTCGTCCGGCAGCTCGGCGCCCGTGGACAGGGACCGCTCGCGCGCCCCGGCGAGCCGCTTCTGGTAGGCGCGGAACGCCCGCAGGACGCCCGCGGCCAGCGTGCCCGCCTCCTCGCCCGGCTCCTCGGGCAGCTCCTCGACCTCGGCGGTGAGGAACGGGCCCGACGCGTCCACCGAGTGCAGCCGGACGCGGGTGGTGCCGGTGGCCAGGACCTCGAAGCCGCCGTCGGCGCGCTCCCGGATCGTCGCCGCGTCCGCCACACAGCCCACCGCGTGGAAGGCCTTGAGCGGGTCGTCACCGAACCCGGCGGCGGGCCCCTGCTCGGGCTGCGAGGTCGGGTCCGGGAGGCCCGGTGCGCTCGGCGCCACTTCGAGTCCGTCGCGGATCGCTACGACGGCGAAGAGCCGCTGCTCCTCGTCGGGAGTCTTGAGCAGGTCGCGCATCATGGCGCGATAACGCTCCTCGAACACGTTCAGCGGGAGCACGAGCCCCGGGAACAGCACCGAGTTGAGCGGGAAGAGCGGAAGCCGGACGGTGGTCACGAGCCAAAAGCCTAATGGTCGCCGCGGTGGGCACGTCCTCGCCCGGTGCGCAGCGGGGTCGTGGACGCCACCTCGATGCGCACGCCGTCGCGCAGTTCGAGGAACTGGCCGAGCGGATCGTCGGCAAGACGGTCCCAGGGGAACGACGTCGCGTACGGCCCGATGAGGCGCAGTTGCTCCAGGGCGTCGTGCCAGCGCTCCAGGCGGACCAGGACGCAGACGAGGAGGTTGCGGACCTCGGCCGGCCAGGGGTCCCCGGCCTCGTACTCGGCGGACAGGGCGATGCCCAGGTCGGCCGCCGCGTCCAGGCGCTCGCGCGGCACGTTCCCCGACGCGCTGGTCAGATAGGCGAAGGCGGCCCGCGCGGGCAGCGCCTGGATCAGCGATCCTGGCAGCGCGGCACGGGCCGCGGACTCGGCGAAGTCGAAGCACTGGCGGTGCGAGCCGTACCAGGTGGCCGAGAGGTACTGCAGGGCCGAGGCATGGCAGCCGTAGTGGTGCGACGAGCGGCGCACCGCTTCGGCCCACACCTCGTCGAAGACCGTCTGGGACGCGTGGGTGCCGCGGGCGTGGTCAAGGGCGATCCGCCAGGGCACGGGGTCGCGGGGGTCGGCCTCGGCGGCCGCGGTGAGCAGCGGTGCCGTCTCGCGGAGGAGTTCGGCGCGGGCGGGCGACTCCCAGCCGCGGACGACCGCGAGTTCGGCCTTGAGGAGCAGCGCGTCCGGGTCGTGCGGGGCGGCGGACTGCCAGTCGTCGAACCACTCGGAGCGGGAGCGGGCGAAGGCGGCGAGGCGGGTGGTGTAGCGGTCGCGGTTCTCCCACTCGGCGGCCTCGCGGGTCATGGCGAGCAGCTTGGCGGCCGGGCCGTGGTCGCCCCGGCCCGCGGCGACGAGCGCCGGGCCGAGCCGGTCGTCGGGCACGTCGAGGAGCACCTCGTCGTCGGGGGTCAGACCGGCGGCGAGGAGCGGGGTGTGCTTGACCATCCGGGAGGTGCGGATCAGAGCGCGCAGCAGGTGCATGGTGTGGGTATTGAAAACCGCAGGTGGGAGCAGTACCAGGGGGTAGTTGGTGACGCTTTGGCATCGGTCGTTCGGTTGCCTGGGGAACGGTCAAGGGCAGGCAAAATCTGAAGCCCCGTTAGCCCCCTGGCGCCCCCCTGGGGCCCTCCTCAGTTCCTCCGCAGCAGCCGTGTCGCCCCCGCAGCGACCGTCGTCGCGAGCACCCAGCCGAGCAGGATGAGGATCGCCGCGAACCACTGCCAGCCGCCGCGCAGTTGCCAGTAGCTGTCCTGGCCGAGGTTGATGACCGGGAGCAGCAGGTCGAGGGAGAACAGGGCCGGGTTCCAGTTCGGGTGCTCGCCCGGCTTGATCGCCGGATGGTCCGCGCGCGTGAAGGCCACCGCGCTCACCGCCCACAGCACCGCCATCCAGAGGGCCGCCCGGCCGGGCCGGTAGCCGTAGGCGACCGTCCAGTCCTGGGCGAAGCCCCAGAGCTTCGCCGCCAGCGGAAGCGTCTCGCGGCGTCTGCGCTGCTTGGCGAGCAGTACCTCGCGGGCGTCGGCGTCCTCGCCGCCGTTGCGCAGCACCGTGGCCAGCTTCTCGTACGGCTCGGGGTTGTACTCGGCGGTCGCGGCCGCCACCCAGCTCAGCCGCCGGGAGAGCGGGAAGCTGCCCTGCGGGACGAGGTTCTCGTAACTGAAGCCGCCCATCTGGAGGCCGCCGGGCCCTGGCCAACTGGTCGACTTGTCGATCAGGTTGACGACCTTCGCACCGGACAGAATGATCTTGCCGCGCTGCGGGGCCTCGCCGAGGAAGCGCAGCTCGGGGGTCTGGACGCGGCGCAGCGACACCTCCTGGTCGTTCTCAAGGGTGAAGCGCGCCTGGCCCATGTCGACGGCGTCACCGAACCGCCCGTCGTCGAGCCGGATGCCGCCCTGGGACTCGAAGCGCTGTACGCGCGTGCCGCGCGCGGGTGTCTGGCCGCTGGTCCTGAGCGGGTCACCGGGCGAGCCGGGCGTCATGTAGAGCGTGCGCTCCACGGTCAGCTGCGGGGCGTTGAGCGCGCGCGGTCCGTACGGGTTGGCGAGCTTGCTGCCGCGCAGACTGAAGGAGACGCCGATCTTCGCGCCGCGCAGGCTCAGCTGACCGTGCGACTCCATCATCTCGGCCTGCAGGTCCTGCCCGACCGAGAGCCCGTCGCCCATGATCGAGTACCCGCGCCGGTCGCGGTAGATCACGGCCTGGTTGAGCAGCAGGTCGGTGCCGATCTGGGCGTCCGTGAGCCGCATGCCGTTGTGGATCCGGCAGCGCGGCAGATGCAGATCGCCCTCCGTGTGCACGCGGGCCGCCTCCACGCGCGGGATCGAGCAGTTGACCAGGCGCAGGGTGGTGAACTTGGCCTCGGGGACGAGCACTTCCTTCTCGAAGCGGCAGTGCTTCAGCTCCGCGTAGGGAAGGATCTCGCCGCCCGCCAGATCGAGTACGTCCGTGATCTGGAGGCCCGAGAGCTTCAGCGACGAGACCCGGCCCGAGAGCGCGGGCGGCCCCTCGAGCAGCAGCCAGCACACGATGCGTGCGCGCACGCTGCGTTCCGGACCCCAGGGGTGGCCGCCGTGCGGATCGTCGGCCATCGCGTCCCCCGACCGGAGGTCGTAGACGCTGCCGTTGCGGAAGGCCTGCCACATGCCGATCTCGGCGGCGGTCAGTCCATCCGGCGGGTCCCCGGTGCCGGTGCCGTCGACCACTGCTGTTGTCCTCCCCGTACTGCGATCCCGTGCCGCGCTGCGTTTGCGCCTCGTACACCTGTTCATGCCCGCTCAGTGAGCAGCTGAACGCTAGTGGTGAACGTGGTCTTCCGGGATCTATATCAGCCAGTGATACAGGGTCCGGCGCGGAATCCTGGTCTGAGAGAATTGGCCACGTGATCTCTCGAATCGATCTGCGCGGCGACGCCCTCCCCGAGGGCCCCGCCCTGCGCGCCCTGCTGCCCCGTGCCGACTTCGACGTCGCGGCCGCCCTGGAGAAGGTACGGCCCATCTGCGAGGCCGTGCATCATCGTGGCGACACGGCGCTGATCGACTACGCGGAGAAGTTCGACGGCGTACGGCTCGACCAGGTCCGCGTCCCCGCGGCCGCGCTCGCCGAGGCCCTCGCGGGTCTCGAGCCCGCCGTGCGCGAAGCCCTTGAGGAGTCGATCCGGCGCGCCCGCATCGTCCACCGCGAGCAGCGCCGCGCCCCGCACACCACGCAGGTCGTGCCCGGCGGCACGGTCACCGAGAAGTGGGTGCCGGTCGAGCGCGTGGGCCTGTACGCGCCGGGCGGCCGCTCCGTCTACCCGTCCTCCGTGATCATGAACGCGGTCCCGGCCCAGGAGGCCGGCGTCGAGTCGATGGCGCTTGCGTCCCCGCCGCAGAAGGAATTCGGCGGGCTTCCGCACCCCACCATCCTGGCCGCCTGCGCGCTCCTCGGCATCGACGAGGTGTACGCGGTCGGCGGCGCCCAGGCCGTCGCGATGTTCGCGTACGGCACCGAGACCTGCGCCCCGGCCAACATGGTCACCGGGCCCGGCAACATCTGGGTCGCCGCCGCCAAGCGCTACTTCACCGGACGCATCGGCATCGACACCGAAGCGGGACCCACCGAGATCGCGGTCCTCGCGGACGACACGGCCGACGCGGCGCACGTCGCGTCCGACCTGATCAGCCAGGCCGAGCACGACCCGCTCGCGGCCGCCGTGCTCGTCACGGACTCCGTCGACCTGGCCGACGCGGTCGCCAAGGAGCTGGAGCCGCAGGTCGCCGCGACCAAGCACGTCGAGGACCGGATCGTGCCCGCGCTCGCGGGCCGCCAGTCCGCGATCGTCCTGGTCGACGGCCTGGACGAGGGCCTGCGCGTCGTCGACGCGTACGGCGCCGAGCACCTGGAGATCCAGACCGCGGACGCCGCCGCCGTCGCGGAGCGCGTGAAGAACGCGGGCGCGATCTTCGTCGGCCCCTGGGCGCCGGTCTCCCTCGGCGACTACTGCGCCGGCTCCAACCACGTCCTGCCTACCGGCGGCTGCGCCTGCCACTCCTCGGGGCTCAGCGTCCAGTCCTTCCTGCGCGGCATCCACATCGTCGACTACACGCGCGAGGCGCTCGCCGATGTCGCCCACCACGTGGTGACGCTGGCCGAGGCTGAGGACCTGCCCGCGCACGGTGCCGCCATCAAGGCCCGCTTCGGGTGGAAGGTGCCGGGCAACAAGTGACCAACATCGACGATCTCCCCGTACGCGACGAACTGCGCGGCAAGTCCCCCTACGGGGCGCCCCAGCTCGACGTACCCGTACGCCTGAACACCAACGAAAACCCTTACTCGCTCCCGGAGCCGCTCGTCGAGCGCATCGCCGAGCGGGTCCGCGAGGCCGCCCGCGACCTCAACCGCTACCCCGACCGGGACGCGGTCGAGCTGCGCACCGAGCTCGCGCGCTACCTCACCCGCACCGGCGGCCACGAGGTCACTCTCGCCAACGTGTGGGCGGCCAACGGCTCCAACGAGGTCATCCAGCAACTCCTGCAGACCTTCGGCGGGCCAGGACGCACCGCCATCGGCTTCGAGCCGTCGTACTCGATGCACGGCCTCATCGCGCGCGGCACCGGCACGGGCTGGATCTCCGGCCCCCGCACGGACGACTTCACCATCGACGTCGAAGCGGCGACGAAGGCCATCGCCGAGAACCAGCCCGACGTCGTCTTCATCACCACGCCCAACAACCCCACGGGCAACGCCGTTTCGGCCGAGACGGTCCTCGCGCTCTACGAAGCCGCGCAGGCCGCCAAGCCGTCGATGGTCGTGGTCGACGAGGCGTACGTCGAGTTCAGCCACGGCGACTCGCTGCTCCCGCTGATCGAGGGACGGCCGCATCTGGTCGTCTCGCGCACCATGTCGAAGGCGTTCGGCGCGGCCGGTCTGCGCCTCGGCTATCTGGCCGCCGCCCCGGCGGTCGTCGACGCCGTGCAGCTCGTACGCCTGCCGTACCACCTGTCGGCCGTCACCCAGGCAACCGCGCTCGCCGCCCTCGAACACACCGACACGCTCCTGAAGTACGTCGAGCAGCTCAAGGCCGAGCGCGACCGGCTCGTCACCGAGCTGCGTGCGATCGGCTACGAAGTGACCGATTCGGACGCCAACTTCGTGCAGTTCGGGCGGTTCGAAGACGCCCACACGGTCTGGCAGCGGATCCTCGACCGGGGCGTCCTGGTCCGGGACAACGGAGTGCCCGGCTGGCTGCGGGTCAGCGCCGGAACCCCCGAAGAGAACGACGCGTTCCTCGATGCGGTACGCGAACTGAAGAAGGAGCAGCAGGCATGAGCCGCGTTGGACGGGTCGAAAGAACCACCAAGGAGACGTCGGTCCTCGTCGAGATCGATCTCGACGGCACCGGCAAGGTCGAGGTGTCGACGGGTGTCGGCTTCTACGACCACATGCTCGACCAGCTCGGCCGCCACGGCCTCTTCGACCTCACGGTCAAGACCGAGGGCGACCTGCACATCGACACCCACCACACCATCGAGGACACGGCCCTCGCGCTCGGCGCCGCCTTCAAGCAGGCGCTCGGCGACAAGGTGGGCATCTACCGCTTCGGCAACTGCACGGTCCCGCTCGACGAGTCGCTCGCCCAGGTGACCGTCGACCTGAGCGGCCGCCCCTACCTCGTGCACACCGAGCCCGAGACGATGGCGCCGATGATCGGCACGTACGACACGACGATGACCCGGCACATCCTGGAGTCCTTCGTCGCGCAGGCCCAGATCGCCCTGCACGTGCACGTGCCCTACGGCCGCAACGCCCACCACATCGTGGAGTGCCAGTTCAAGGCCCTGGCCCGCGCCCTGCGTTACGCCTCCGAGCGTGACCCGCGCGCCGCCGGGATCCTCCCCTCCACGAAGGGCGCGCTGTAAAACCATGACTGGTCTCAACACCATCCTCATCGTCGTCGGACTCTTCCTGATCGGCGGTGTCATCTCCTTCGTCAAGCAGGGGATGCCGAAGAGCATGATCACGCTCCTGTCCATCGGCGCCGCCATGTGCCTGGCCGCGGGCGTCCTGCGGCTCGACTACTGGAACTGAGGAGGAACGCACACGCCATGAGCACTCCCCAGACTCCCCAGAAGAAGGTCGTCGTCTTCGACTACGGCTTCGGGAACGTCCGTTCCGCCGAGCGCGCCCTCGCACGCGCGGGAGCGGACGTCGAGATCACCCGTGACTACGACAAGGCCATGAACGCCGACGGCCTGCTCGTCCCCGGCGTCGGCGCCTTCGCCGCCTGCATGCAGGGGCTCAAGGAGGCGCGCGGCGACTGGATCGTGGGCCGCAGGCTCGCGGGCGGCCGACCCGTGATGGGCATCTGCGTCGGCATGCAGATCCTCTTCGCCCGCGGCATCGAGCACGGCGTCGAGACGGAGGGCCTCGACGAGTGGCCCGGCGTCGTCGAGCCGCTGAAGGCCGACATCGTGCCGCACATGGGCTGGAACACAGTCAAGGCGCCCGAGGACTCCCAGCTGTTCGCGGGCCTCGACGCCGACGCCCGCTACTACTTCGTGCACTCGTACGCCGTGCACGACTGGGACTTCGAGGTCGGCAACCCCGCCTTCCGTGCCCCCAAGGTCGCCTGGACCACGCACGGCGAGCCCTTCGTGGCCGCCGTCGAGAACGGCGCACTGTGGGCCACCCAGTTCCACCCCGAGAAGTCCGGCGACGCCGGCGCCCAGCTCCTCACCAACTGGATCGGAACCCTCTAGGAATGTCAGGGACCTCTGTGAGCAAGCTCGAACTCCTCCCCGCCGTCGACGTCCGTGACGGCCAGGCCGTGCGCCTCGTCCATGGCGAGTCCGGATCGGAGACCTCCTACGGCTCCCCGCTGGAGGCCGCCCTCTCCTGGCAGCGGTCGGGCGCCGAGTGGCTGCACCTGGTCGACCTGGACGCCGCGTTCGGCACCGGCGACAACCGCGCGCTGATCGCCGAGGTCGCGGGCGCCATGGACATCAAGGTCGAGCTGTCCGGCGGCATCCGCGACGACGCGTCCCTGGAGGCCGCGCTCGCCACCGGCTGCACGCGCGTGAACCTCGGTACGGCGGCCCTGGAGACCCCGGAGTGGGTCGCCAAGGTCATCGCTTCGCACGGCGACAAGATCGCGGTCGGCCTCGACGTACGCGGCACGACCCTGCGCGGCCGCGGCTGGACCCGCGACGGCGGCGACCTCTACGAAACCCTGGAGCGCCTCAACGCCGAGGGCTGCGCCCGCTATGTCGTCACCGACATCGCCAAGGACGGCACGCTGCAGGGCCCGAACCTGGAGCTCCTGCGCAACGTCTGCGCGGCGACGGACCGCCCGGTGGTCGCCTCCGGCGGTGTCTCGTCCCTGGACGACCTGCGCGCGATCGCGGAGCTCGTCCCGCAGGGCGTCGAGGGCTCGATCGTCGGAAAGGCGCTCTACGCGAAGGCCTTCACGCTGGAAGAGGCCCTCGCAGCGGTGTCGTCATGAGCGACATCGTCCGCAGGGTGAGCTCGGGCGGACCGTGGGAGGAAGCCGTCGGCTACTCCCGCGCCGTCGAGCTGCCCAACGGCCTTGTCCTGGTGTCGGGTTGTACGTCGGTGGTCAATGGCGTCATAGACGCCGGAACCCCCTACGAGCAGGCTGCCAACGCGTTCCACGTAGCCGTCGAGGCCCTCAAGAAGCTGGGCCTCGGCCGCGAGCACGTCGTACGCACCCGCATGTATCTGACCCACGCGCGGGACGTGGACGAGGTCGGCAGGGCCCACAAGGAGCTCTTCGACGACGTCCGCCCCGCCGCATCCATGATCATCGTCTCCGGCTTCATCGACCCGAGCCTGGTCGTCGAGGTCGAGGTCGAGGCGTACCGGGGAGCTGAGCCGTCATGACCCTGGCCGTACGAGTCATTCCCTGCCTGGACGTGGACAACGGCCGCGTCGTCAAGGGTGTCAACTTCCAGAATCTGCGCGACGCGGGCGACCCCGTCGAGATGGCCAAGGTGTACGACGCCGAGGGCGCCGACGAGCTCACCTTCCTGGACATCACCGCGTCCTCCGGCAACCGCGAGACCACGTACGACGTGGTCCGGCGCACCGCCGAGCAGGTCTTCATCCCGCTCACGGTGGGCGGGGGAGTGCGCACCGCCGAGGACGTGGACAAGCTCCTTCGGGCCGGTGCCGACAAGGTGGGCGTGAACACGGCCGCCATCGCGCGCCCCGAGCTGATCCGCGAGATCGCGGAGCGTTTCGGCCGCCAGGTGCTTGTGCTCTCGGTGGACGCGCGGCGGACTGCCTCCGGTTCCTTCGAGGTGACGACCCACGGCGGCCGCAAGTCCGCCGGGATCGACGCCGTCGAATGGGCGCACCAGGCCGCCGAGTTGGGCGCGGGGGAGATCCTGCTCAACTCGATGGACGCGGACGGCACGAAGGACGGCTACGACATCGAGATGATCGAGGCGGTGCGGGGGCACGTCACGGTTCCGGTGATCGCCTCCGGTGGCGCGGGGAAGCTGGAGCACTTCCCGCCCGCCATCGCCGCGGGCGCGGACGCGGTGCTCGCCGCGTCGGTCTTCCACTTCGGGGATCTGCGGATCGGCGAGGTGAAGGAGACGCTGCGGGGGGCGGGGCACCCCGTCCGCTGAGGCGCTTTTCCGTTGGTAAGCCCCGGTCGCCCTGTGGCGGCCGGGGCTTACTGCTGCCGAGATGCGAAGGGAAACTTGCGCAATTTATATTGCGCAAGTTTTCTTTCACATCTACGTTTCAGGGCATGGACGACAAGCAGCCCAAGCCCCCCGAGCCCCGTCGGATCACCGACCTCGGCACCCTCAAGGCGTTCGGGCATCCCCTGCGCCTGAAGATCTACGGCACGCTGCGGGTGGCGGGCCCGGCGACCGCGTCGCACCTCGCCGCACAGGTCGACGAGGCCGTCTCACTCGTGAGCTACCACCTGCGCAAGCTGGCCGAGCACGGCCTCATCGAGGAGGCCGATGCGCAGAGCGGGGACGCGCGGGAGCGGTGGTGGCAGGCCGCGCAGGAGACCGTGAGCTTCCGGCACGAGGACTTCAAGGACACGCCGGAGGGGGTCGCGGCGCACGCGGCGCTCGTCCGCCGGATGATCGCATTCCGCAAGGAGCAGTACGAGACCTACCTGGACCAGCAGACGGCCTGGGGCGAGCGGTGGCGCCTGGCCGCCGACCAGTCGGACTTCCTCGCCCGGCTGAACCCCGGCGAGCTCACGCGGCTGAACGAGGAGATCCACGCCCTCATCAAGACGTACGAGGAGCAGGGCAAGGCCGCTGAGGCGGCGGGCGACACCGAGGGGCGCGAGAACGTCGCGCTGCATCTGTACAGCTTCCCGTTCCGGACTCCCTGAAGGGCTTCCCACCGTGACCGCGACGCCCGTCATACGCACGGCCCCCGCCGGGGAACGCCCCGCGCACCGCGACGGCAACGTCCTGCGCTGGCTCGGCGCGTACAGCGCGTCAGCCGTCGGCGACAACATCTACTACCTGGCCCTGTCCTGGGCGGCGGTGCAGTCCGGAAGTCCCTCGCAGGCGGGCCTGGTGATGACCGTGAGCGCCGTCCCGCGGGCCCTGCTGATGCTGGGCGGGGGAGTGATCGCCGACCGGTTCGGGCCGCGGCGGGTCGTCATCGGCAGTGACGCGGTGCGGTGTGCGGCGGTGCTCACGGTGGCGGTGCTGCTGGTCGTGACGAGCCCCGGGCTGTGGCTGCTCGCCTTACTCGGTCTGGTCTTCGGGGCGGTCGACGCGCTGTTCATGCCGGCCGTGGG
Source organism: Streptomyces sp. NPDC086554 (assembly GCF_040686095.1). Classification (NCBI taxonomy): domain Bacteria; kingdom Bacillati; phylum Actinomycetota; class Actinomycetes; order Kitasatosporales; family Streptomycetaceae; genus Streptomyces; species Streptomyces sp. NPDC086554. The sequence continues at coordinate 81,203 of NZ_JBFBJK010000015.1, read as the reverse complement.
TGCGCTGCCCGCCCGGGTCACGGGGCGGGACCAGCTGGCGCGGGTGCAGGGCATGCGGGGGCTGGTGATCCGGCTCGCCCATGTTGTCGGGGCGCCGCTCGGCGGGCTCGGTGTCGCGCTCGGCGGTCCGGCGGCGGCGTTCGGCATCGCGGGGCTGCTGTTCGCGGTGTCGCTGCCGCTGCTGATGTCCGTCCGCATGGGGGAGCTGCCGCCCGACGACGCGGCGGACGGTGGGCGGACGGCGTGGCGCGAACTGGGGGACGGGCTGCGCTACATCCGGCGGCACCGGGTCCTCGCGCCGCTGATGGTCGTCGTCGCCCTCGCCGACCTGGGGTTCGTCGGGCCGCTGAACATCGGGCTCGTCATGCTGGCCGACGAGCGGGGGTGGGGCGCGTCGGGGATGGGCCTCGTGCTGGCCGGATTCGGGGCGGGGGCCGGGGCGTCGGCGCTGTGGCTGACGGTGCGGGGGCGGGTGGCGAGGGCGGGGCTCGTCCTGTCCGTCACGTGTCTTCTGGGAGCGGTGGGAGTCGCCGGGATCGCCTTTGTGCCGCAGCTCTGGGGCGCCGTGGGGGTGGCGTTCGTGACGGGGCTCGTCGTGGGTCTCACGGGGGCGGTGTCCGGGGCCCTCGCCCAGACCGCGTCCGATCCCGCCTACCTGGGGCGGGTCACCGCCGTCGCGGGTCTTGTCAGCCTGGGCGTGGCGCCGCTGACGTACCCCGTGGCAGGGGTCGCCGTGGAGGCGTGGGGGACGGCGCCGGTCTTCACCTCGAGCGCGGTGGCCTGCGGCCTGGCGGGGCTGTATGGGGTGTGCTCGCGGGGGTTGCGGGGGGCTGAGCTGCCGAGCTGATTCTTTCCCCAGCCCCGCCCCTACCTACCGGCGGGGTGGGCGGGCAATTCGGGGTTTCGGGCGGGTGGGCGGGAAAGGCTTGTTCGGCGCGGCCGAGCTGCGGGGTGATCGGGCGGGTGGGCGGGAAGGGCCCGCCCGGACCCCTGTCAGATCCCCAGCTGCTTGGCCTCGTGCAGCTTCGCCACCGCGTCCTTCTCGCCGTCCAGTTCCACGTTGGCCGCGTCCTGGCGGCCGTACGCGAACAGCAGGAGCTCGGCGGGCTCCCCGGTCACCGTCACCACCGGGGTGCCGCGGTTCGCCACCGCCGTCCGGCCGTCGGGGCGGCGCAGGACCACGCCGACGGGGGCCTTGCGGCCCACCAGGCGGGCCATCCGCTCCAGGCGGGACCAGAGTGCGTCGGAGAAGACGGGGTCAAGATCGCGCGGCGTCCAGTCGGGCTGGGCGCGGCGCACGTCCTCGGTGTGGACGTAGAACTCGACGGCGTTCGACGCCTCGTCGATCTGCTTGAGGGAGAAGGGCGAGAAGCGCGGCGGACCTGTCCTGATCAGCTGGATCAGTTCCTCGTACGGCTTCGCGGCGAACTCGGCCTGCACCCGTTCGAGCCGCGCGGCCAGCTGCTTGATCAGGAGCCCGCCCGCGGCGTCCGCGCGGCGCTCGCGCACCACCACATGGGCCGCGAGATCCCGGGCGTTCCAGCCCTCGCAGAGGGTGGGCGCGTCGGGGCCCGCCGCCTCCAACAGATCGGCGAGGAGGAGTCGTTCACGCTTTGCATGGGTCGACATACCCCCAGCCTACGACCGAGTAGGCCGTCCGTGCAGTGGACGCGGGCCGACCGGACCACACCGGCGCGGCACAATGGCCGTATGACCGCCACGCCCCCGCCCAGCAGCCTCGCCCCCGAGATCGCCGCCCGCCTCAAGCGCGGCGCCGACGGGCTCGTCCCCGCCATCGCCCAGCAGTACGACACCGGCGAGGTGCTGATGCTGGGCTGGATGGACGACGAGGCGCTGCACCGCACGCTCACCACGGGGCGCTGCACCTACTGGTCGCGCAGCCGCCAGGAGTACTGGGTCAAGGGGGACACGTCCGGCCACTTCCAGTACGTGAAGTCCGTGGCCCTCGACTGCGACGCGGACACCGTCCTGGTCCAGGTCGACCAGATCGGCGCCGCCTGTCACACGGGCACCCGCACCTGCTTCGACACCGACACCCTCACGGTCACCTTCACCGGCACCGAGGAGTGACCGAAGCCCACGTCACCGGCACCGCACCGTGATCGTCTCGCCGTCCCTGAGCACGATGCGGGACGGGTCGCCGGGCACCCGGTGCCCCGCGATGTCGGCGTGGCAGTTGTCCTCCCGTACCCGATCGCGTACGCCCCACTCGGTCAGCAGCTGACCCAGCGTGAAGTCCTGCCACCGCTCCGACTCGACGTGCAGCGTGCCGCTCGTGTCGTGCGTGTGCAGCGGGCTGTAACGCGGCTTCGGGCCCGAGCGGTCGATGCCCAGGTCCGCGGGGACCGTGACGGGGCGGCCGTCGGAGTACACCTTCAGGGTCGTGTGGATGTGCATGTCCATCGCCTCGGCGTCGAGCATCTCCAGGCCCGCCGCCCGGACCCGCTCCGGTACGTCCTTGGGGGCGGGCCACACCACTTGGTCGGGCGCGGCGGCCGCGAACGCGGTCGCGGCGACGAGGAGGGCGAGAGGGGTGAGGGCGCGGTGTCCGGTCGTCTTCATCGTCCCCTTCTAGCGGCTCGCGTCGCACGCGAGCGCCACCGACACCGGCCCCCACCCACACGGCCGTAAGCTCCTCCCATGGATCTCGAGACCTTCCGCAAGTTCGCGAGCGACCGCCGAGTGATCCCCGTCAGCCGCAGGCTCCTTGCGGACGGCGACACTCCGGTCGCGCTCTATCGCAAGCTCGCCGCCGAGCGGCCCGGCACCTTCCTCCTGGAGTCCGCGGAGAACGGCCGCTCATGGTCTCGCTACTCCTTCGTCGGCGTCCGCAGCGCCGCCACCCTCACCACGCGCGACGGCGAGGCCCACTGGCTCGGCACCCCGCCCATCGGCGTCCCCACGTCCGGCGACCCGCTCGACGCCCTGCGCGCCACCGTCCAGACCCTGCACACCCCGCACGACCTGGGGTCCGGGATGCCGCCGTTCACCGGCGGGATGGTCGGCTATCTCGGGTACGACATCGTGCGCCGCCTGGAGAAGATCGGCCCCGGCGAGCGGGACGATCTCCGGCTGCCCGAACTGACCATGCTGCTCACCAGCGATCTCGCCGTCCTCGACCACTGGGACGGGTCCGTGCTTCTGATCGCCAACGCGATCAACCACAACGACCTGGAGACGGGCGTCGACGAGGCGTACGCCGACGCGGTCGCCCGGCTCGACGCGATGGAGGCCGATCTGTCCCGGCCCGTCGCCCAGCCCGCTTCCGCCCTGCCGCCGTCCGAGCTCCCGGAGTACACGGGGCTGTGGGGCGGCGAGCAGTACCAGGCAGTCGTCGAGGACATCAAGGAGCGCATCCGCGCGGGCGAGGCCTTCCAGGTCGTCCCCTCGCAGCGCTTCGAAACCCCTTGTGAAGCAAGCGCGTTGGACGTCTACCGGGTGCTGCGGGCGACCAATCCGTCGCCGTACATGTACCTCTTCCGCTTCGACGGCTTCGATGTGGTCGGGTCCTCGCCCGAAGCCCTGGTCAAGGTCGAGGACGGGCGCGCCATGGTGCACCCCATCGCCGGCACCCGGCCGCGCGGCGCCACCCCGCAGGAGGACCAGGCGCTCGCCGACGAACTGCTCGCCGACCCCAAGGAGCGTGCCGAGCATCTGATGCTGGTCGACCTGGGGCGCAACGACCTGGGGCGCGTCTGCGAGCCCGGTTCGGTCGAGGTCGTCGACTTCATGTCGATCGAGCGGTACTCGCACGTCATGCACATCGTGTCGACGGTCACCGGACAGGTCGCCGAAGGCCGCACCGCCTTCGACGTCCTCACCGCCTGTTTCCCCGCGGGCACCCTCTCCGGGGCGCCCAAGCCGCGCGCGATGCAGATCATCGACGAGGTCGAACCGTCCCGGCGCGGCCTCTACGGCGGCTGTGTCGGCTATCTCGACTTCGCGGGCGACTCCGACACCGCCATCGCCATCCGCACCGCGCTGCTTCGCGACGGCACGGCGTATGTGCAGGCGGGCGCGGGAGTCGTCGCCGACTCCGACCCGGTCGCCGAGGACACCGAGTGCCGCAACAAGGCGGCCGCGGTCCTGCGGGCCGTCCACACGGCGAACCGGCTGCGGCCCACGGATGGACGTGAGGGATAGTGGAGGGGTGACTTCTGCCGTACCAACGCCCCGAACCGACGCCGCCACGGCCGACGCCGAACCCGAGACCCGGGCCCGGCGCGGCGGCCGCCGCAGCATCGCCGTGGCCCTGCTGCTCGGCGCCGTCGGCGCGGCTCTCGCACTGCTCGCGTCCCGCCGGGCCTGGGCCCACGGCACCGCGTCGGTGGCGGGCGGCGAATTGCCGCTGACCGCCACGGGCAGCGATGTCACGGGCGTGCCCGCGGCCCTGGCGATAGTGGGCCTGGCCGCCCTCGTCGCCGTCTTCGCGGTCCGCAAGGCGGGCCGGATGCTCGTCTCGCTGCTGCTCGCGCTGAGCGGCGCGGGCATGGTGGCCGCCGCCCTCCTCGCCGCGAACGACAGCGGCGCGCTCGACGAGAAGGCCGCCGAGGCCTCCGGCGACGCCGCCGCGACGATCAGTGATCTCAGCCACACCGGCTGGCCGTACGCCGCGGCTGCCGCAGGCGCGCTGATCCTGGTCGCCGGGCTGCTCGCCCTGACGTACGGCAGGTCCTGGCCCGCGATGTCCGGGCGTTACGAGCGTGACGGCGCCCCCCGCCCCCGCAAGGCGGCCCCCAAGGTGGACCCCGACCGGCCCGAGGACCTGTGGAAGGCACTCGACCGCGGCGAGGACCCGACCCGCGAGGCATGACCCCCCGCTCACGGCATTCCCGCGAGTACGGGACAATGGAGCAGTGAGCGTTCGACTCACCACCACGCATACAGCAACGAGGAGCAAGTCATGGCGGGCAGCAGCCACGGACACACCCCGGCCGCCTGGACCGGTGTCATCATCGCCTTCATCGGTTTCTGCGTATCGGGTGCCTTCATGGTGATGGCGAACCCGCTCGGATTCTGGGCCGGCATGGTCATCATCGGCGTCGGCGGCCTCGTGGGCGTCGCCATGCGCGCCGCGGGCCTCGGCCAGGCCCCCAAGCGGCAGCCGCAGACGGCCCAGCTCGCGCACTCCGAGGGCTGAGTTTCTCTCGTACGGGATTCCCGTACGGGTTTCTCGTACGCACACGCATGAGGCGGTCCGGCAGGTGCCGGGCCGCCTCATGCGTGTCTCCCCGCAGGGCGGCGGGCGCCCCCGGAGGGCAGAATGCGTCGGGTGAACGCTGAACCCGGGAGCACGGCACCGGCCGCAGGCCTCGCGCTGCGGCGCCTCGCCGTGCCCGTCGGCGTGCTCGGCTCGGTCGTGGCCGCCTTCGCGTACGTGGGGACCGTCGACCCGAACGAGCCGGGCCACTACCCGGCCTGTCCGCTGCTCCGGCTGACCGGCATCTTCTGCCCCGGCTGCGGCGGACTGCGCAGCGCCCACGCCTTCATCCACGGCGACATCGGCACGGCACTCGGCGCCAACGCGCTCGCCGTCGCCGGGTACGTCGTGTTCGCCGCGGTGTGGACCCTGTGGGCGGTGCGGGCGGTGCGCGGGCGGCCTCTGCGGATCGCGTTGGGAACCGCACAGCTGTACGGCATCGGGGCGCTGATCGCCGTCTTCACCCTCGTACGCAATCTGCCGTTCGGGGCATGGCTGCACCCTTGATTGAACGGTGAACGCGCAGGCCCGAGGGGTTGCGGAGTGTCCAGGACGTGGGACTGGTGTCAACCGGATGCGGGGCCTTCGCCCTCCTGCGGATACCATCGCAGTGACCAACGGAATGCCTGATGAGGCAGCCGGACAGCTTGAGGTTCAAACAGCAGCTTTACCGTCAGGGAAGGGGACCGCTCGCGTGAGTGTGCTCGACGAGATCATCGACGGAGTCCGTGCCGACCTCGCGGAACGGCAGGCGCGCGTCAGCCTCGACGAGCTCAAGGAGCGCGCGGCGAAGGCTCCGGCGGCCAAGGACGGCGCCGCCGCACTGCGCGGCGACGGGGTCAAGGTCATCTGTGAGGTCAAGCGCTCCAGCCCGTCCAAGGGCGCGCTCGCCGCGATCGCCGATCCGGCGGGGCTCGCCGCCGACTACGAGGCGGGCGGCGCGGCCGTCATCTCCGTACTGACCGAGGAGCGCCGCTTCGGCGGTTCGCTCGCCGACCTGGAGGCCGTCCGGGCCAGGGTCGACATCCCGGTGCTCCGCAAGGACTTCATCGTCACCTCGTACCAGCTGTGGGAGGCACGGGCCTACGGCGCCGATCTCGTTCTGCTGATCGTTGCCGCACTTGAACAGCCCGCCCTGGAGTCGCTCATCGAGCGCGCCGAGTCGATCGGCCTCACGCCGATCGTCGAGGTGCACGACGAGGACGAGGCCGAGCGGGCCGTCGACGCGGGGGCACGGGTCATCGGCGTCAACAACCGCGACCTCAAGACTCTCAAGGTCGACCGCTCCACCTTCGAGCGCGTCGCGCCCGAGCTGCCGGACAGCGTCGTCAAGATCGCGGAGTCCGGTGTGCGCGGGCCGCACGACCTCATCGCCTTCGCCAACGCGGGCGCCGACGCGGTGCTTGTCGGCGAGTCCCTGGTGACCGGCCGCGACCCGAAGTCCGCGGTCTCCGACCTGGTCGCCGCGGGCGCGCACCCGGCCCTCCGCCACGGACGGAGCTGACCCCTCCCGATGACCGCCTTCGCCCGCCTCGCACCCGGCTGCCGCCCTCGCGGCTGCCGGGCGCCTGCGCGGCGCGTGCGGGGCAGGCGGGTGCGGTACCACATCGGGGCGGAGCCGGGGCAGATCCCTGGGATGCGATGGCGGAGCGGCGCCTTGTGCGCCGCCTGAACTGAAGAACCCCGCGCCGTTGTCGGCCAGGGTTTCGTCGCGCCTGCGGCCCGTCCTGGGCTGGTCGCGCAGTTCCCCGCGCCCCTGACGGGGCGCACCACCGCCCATCGTCATCGCGAGCCCTGACAAGGATTCAGCCATGTCAAGCCAGTTCTTCATCCCCGACCCCGAGGGTCAAGTCCCCACCGCCGAGGGCTACTTCGGCGCGTTCGGAGGGAAATTCATCCCCGAGGCCCTCGTCGCCGCGGTCGACGAGGTAGCCGTCGAGTACGAAAAGGCCAAGAACGACCCTGCTTTCGCCGCCGAGCTGGACGACCTGCTCGTCAACTACACGGGCCGCCCCAGCAGCCTCACGGAGGTGCCCCGCTTCGCGGAGCACGCCGGTGGCGCACGGATCTTCCTCAAGCGCGAGGACCTGAACCACACCGGCTCGCACAAGATCAACAACGTGCTCGGTCAGGCCCTGCTCACCAAGCGCATGGGCAAGACCCGCGTCATCGCCGAGACCGGAGCGGGCCAGCACGGCGTCGCCACCGCCACCGCCTGCGCGCTCTTCGGCCTCGACTGCACCATCTACATGGGCGAGATCGACACCCAGCGCCAGGCCCTGAACGTGGCCCGCATGCGCATGCTCGGCGCCGAGGTCATCGCCGTGAAGTCCGGCAGCAGGACCCTGAAGGACGCCATCAATGAGGCGTTCCGCGACTGGGTCGCCAATGTGGACCGCACGCACTACCTCTTCGGGACCGTCGCGGGGCCGCACCCCTTCCCCGCCATGGTCCGCGACTTCCACCGGGTCATCGGGGTGGAGGCCCGGCGGCAGATCCTGGAGCGCGCCGGACGGCTGCCCGACGCCGCCGTCGCCTGCGTGGGCGGCGGCTCCAACGCCATCGGCCTCTTCCACGCCTTCATCCCGGACGCCGACGTACGCCTCATCGGCTGCGAGCCCGCGGGGCACGGCGTCGAGACCGGCGAGCACGCGGCCACCCTGACCGCGGGCGAGCCGGGCATCCTGCACGGCTCACGGTCGTACGTCCTCCAGGACGAGGAGGGCCAGATCACCGAGCCCTACTCGATCTCCGCCGGACTCGACTACCCCGGCATCGGCCCCGAGCACGCCTTCCTCAAGGACAGCGGCCGCGGCGAGTACCGCGCGGTCACCGACGACGCGGCCATGCAGGCGCTGCGGCTCCTCTCCAGGACCGAGGGCATCATCCCGGCCATCGAGAGCGCCCACGCGCTGGCCGGGGCGATCGAGGTCGGCAAGGAGCTCGGCAAGGACGGGCTGATGATCGTCAACCTGTCCGGCCGCGGCGACAAGGACATGGACACGGCCGCGCGGTACTTCGGCCTGTACGACACGGACGCCACCGTCGAGGCGGACGCGTCCGCCAACGGCGCGGAGATCAAGGGGGACGCCAAGTGAGCGGCGCTGTATCCATGGGTGGCAAGAGCCAGCTGTTGAGCGACACCCTCGCCGCGGCCAAGTCCGAGGGCCGCTCCGCCCTCATCGCCTACCTTCCGGCCGGGTTCCCGACCGTGGACGGCGGTATCGCGGCGATCAAGGCCGTCTTCGACGGCGGCGCCGACGTCGTGGAGGTCGGTCTCCCGCACAGCGACCCCGTCCTCGACGGTCCCGTCATCCAGACCGCCGACGACATCGCGCTCAAGGCGGGCCTGAAGATCGCCGACGTGATGCGCACGGTCCGCGAGGCCCACGAGGCGACCGGCAAGCCGGTGCTCGTCATGACGTACTGGAATCCGATCGACCGCTACGGCATCGAGCGCTTCACCGCCGAGCTCGCCGATGCGGGCGGTGCCGGGTGCATCCTGCCCGACCTGCCCGTCCAGGAGTCCGCGCTCTGGAGGGAGCACGCCCAGAAGCACGGCCTGGCGACGGTCTTCGTCGTCGCGCCGAGCAGCAAGGACGAACGCCTCGCCACCATCACGGCGGCCGGTTCGGGCTTTGTGTACGCGGCGTCCCTGATGGGCGTCACCGGCACCCGGGAGTCCGTCGGCGAGCAGGCGCAGGAGCTGGTACGGCGCACCAAGGCCACCACCGACCTGCCGGTCTGTGTAGGCCTCGGCGTCTCCAACGCCGAGCAGGCCTCCGAGGTCGCCGGCTTCGCCGACGGCGTGATCGTCGGCTCCGCGTTCGTCCAGCGTCTCCTGGACGCCTCGGACGAGGCCGAGGGTCTCGCCGCGGTCCGCGCGCTCGCGGGTGATCTCGCCAAGGGTGTGCGCGGGAACGCGTAACTCGTACGGGTGGACCTGGGACCGGGGAGGCATGCTCGTGCCTCCCCGGTTCGTTGGCGGGGTGTGAGCGAGAAGAACCGTGAGGGAAAGCGCGCGGCCCGCGACCGGCTGGCGGAAGAGCGAGAGCGGCAGAAGTCGCGGGAGAAGCAGCGCAGGGTGTTGATCGTGAGTGCCGCCGTCGTCGGCGTCCTCGCGCTGGCCACCGTGGCGGGCCTGCTCGCCTCCAACTCGGGCGACGACAAGGACACTTCGGGTCCCGTCGCGATCCCGCAGGGGGCGATCGGCAAGGATCAGCTCGCGCTCCCCGCGGGCAAGGACAGCGCCAAGTCGACCCTCACCGTCTGGGAGGACTTCCGCTGCCCGGCCTGCAAGTCCTTCGAGGACGCGTACCGCACGACGATCCATGAGCTCACCGACAAGGGCCAGCTCAAGGCCGAGTATCACCTGGCCACGCTCATCGACGGGAACATGGGCGGCAGCGGCTCGCTGCGCGCGGCGAACGCGGCGGCCTGCGCCCAGGACGCCGGGAAGTTCGCCCCGTACCACGACGTGCTGTTCAAGAACCAGCCCGCGGAGACGGACGACGCCTTCGCCAAGAACAGCCGGCTGATCGAGCTCGCGGGCCAGGTCGACGGACTCGACACCGCCTCCTTCAAGAAGTGCGTCGAGGACGGCGAGCACGACAGCTGGGTCGCCAAGTCGAACAAGGCCTTCCAGGACGCGGGCCTGCAGGGCACGCCCAGCGTGCTGCTCGACGGGAAGAACATCTTCGCGGACCAGAAGAACCCGCTGACCCCGGCGAAGCTGAAGACGATGGTGGAGAAGGCGAACGCGGCATAGCTGACGCGGCGTAGTTATGGAGCCGTAGCCGGGCTGGTTGCCTTGGGCACCACCCGGCACGGTAGCGTCGGACCTGCCATGGACCTTGCCTTCATTCCCAGCCCGTCGCGCGGTGTGGTCGAACTCGGACCCATTCCGCTGCGCGGCTACGCGTTCTGCATCATCATCGGCGTCTTCGTCGCCGTCTGGCTCGGCAACAAGCGGTGGATCGCTCGCGGGGGCCGCTCAGGCACCGTGGCCGACATCTCCGTCTGGGCCGTGCCGTTCGGCCTCGTCGGCGGGCGTCTCTACCACGTGATCACGGACTACCAGCTGTACTTCAGCGAGGGCCGTGACTGGGTGGACGCCTTCAAGATCTGGGAGGGCGGCCTCGGTATCTGGGGCGCGATCGCGTTCGGCGCGGTCGGTGCCTGGATCGGCTGTCGCCGGCGCGGCATCCCGCTGCCCGCCTGGGCCGACGCGCTCGCTCCCGGCGTCGCCTTCGCGCAGGCGATCGGCCGCTGGGGCAACTGGTTCAACCAGGAGCTGTACGGCAAGGCCACGGATCTGCCGTGGGCGCTGAAGATCACGTCGGCGGAGGACGGCCGGGTACCCGGCACGTACCACCCGACGTTCCTCTACGAGTCCCTCTGGTGCATCGGCGTCGGCTTCCTGGTCATCTGGGCCGACCGGCGCTTCAAGCTCGGACACGGTCGGGCGTTCGCCCTGTACGTGGCGTCGTACTGCGCCGGGCGCGGCTGGATCGAGTACATGCGCGTCGATGACGCCCACCATGTCCTCGGCCTCCGCCTGAACGTCTGGACCGCCATCGCGGTGTTCATCCTCGCGGTCGTCTACTTCGTCCTGTCGGCGAAGTCGCGCCCCGGGCGCGAGGAGATCGTGGAGCCTGTGCCCGCCGGTGAGGAGACCGCCGAGGGCGGGGACGCCGAGCCGTCCAAGGACAAGGCCGAGGATGCGGACGCCGAGGACGCGGACAACGACGGTGCCGAGTCCGCCAAGAAGGGCTGAGTCGCCTTCTTCTTTGTACGTTGACGGGGCCGCCGGATCGTTTGATCCGGCGGCCCCTTCGCGTGTGCGGAGGGGGCGGGGAGATAGCCCCGGGTAATCGGGTGGGTGGGCGGGAAAGCTTGTTCGGTGAGGCTGCGCTGCGGGGTCAGAGTTGGCGGTGCGTAAGGGAGAGGGTCCGCCGAGCGCCCTCCACCACCGCCGCGTCGATGAACGTGCCGTCCGGCAGGGCCAGCGCCCCCGATTCCGTTGCCGCCGCCTTGAGGATCTGTTCGGCACGGTCCACCTCCTCCGGGGTGGGGAGGTACGCCCGCTCGATCACCGGGAGCTGCCGGGGATGGATCGCCGCGCGGCCCAGGAAGCCGAGCCCGCGGCCATGGGCGCAGGACGCGGCGAGGCCCGGCAGGTCGAGGATGTCCGGGTACACCGACTGCGCGGGCGGCGCGAGCCCCGCCGCCCGCGCGGCCACCACCACTCGGGCACGCGCCCAGTCGAGGCCCGCGTCGTCCCGTACTCCCAGATCCGCGTGGAGATCCGCCTCGCCGATGGACAGGCCGTGCAGGGCCGGGTGCGCGGTGGCGATGGCGTACGCGTGCTCGAGACCGACGGCCGATTCGAGCAGGGCGTGCAGGGCCGGGGCGCCGCCGTCCGCGGGGGCCGCCTGCTCGGCGACGCGGACGACGTCGGCGGCGGACGTCACCTTCGGCAGGCGAAGGCCGGAGACACCGGGAAGGTGCGCGATCGCCCGGAGATCGGCCGCGGCGAGCGGGCCGTCCAGGGCGTTCACACGGACGTGGACGGGCACGGGCTGAGGCTCGGAGAGGAGCTCGGCCGTGGCCGATCGCGCGTACTCCTTGCGGTCGGGGCCGACCGCGTCCTCCAGGTCGACGATGACGGCATCGGCGCCCGCGAGCAGCGCCTTCGCCACGACGGACGGACGGTCACCGGGGGCGTACAGCCAGGTCAGCGGGGTGTCTCTCACAGCGCGCCCGCCTTGCGCAGCTCGGTGATCTCCCTTTCGGACAGGCCGAGTTCCGTCAGGACCGCATCCGTGTCCGCGCCGTGCGGGCGGCCCGCCCAGCCGATGCCGCCCGGTGTCTCGGAGAGACGGAAGAGGACGTTCTGCATGCGCAGGGGCCCCAGTTCGGGGTCCGGGACGGTGGTGACCGTGTTCAGGGCCTCGTACTGAGGATCCGTCATGACGTCGCGTACGTCCTGGATCGGGGCCACCGCCGCCTCCGCCTTCTCGAACGTCTCGATCACCTCCGCACGGGTGTGGCGGGCGATCCAGCCGCCGACCGCCTCGTCGAGCGCGTCCGCGTGGTGGGCCCGCTCGGCGCCGCTCGCGAACCAGGGCTCGGCGATCAGATCCGGGCGGCCCACCAGGCGCAGCACACGTTCCGCGATCGACTGCGCGGAGGTGGAGACGGCGACCCAACTCCCGTCCGCCGTGCGGTAGGTGTTGCGGGGCGCGTTGTTCGTCGAGCGGTTGCCCGTGCGGGGCTGTACGTGGCCCAGCTGGTCGTACCAGAGCGGCTGCGGGCCGAGGACCGTGAGGATCGGCTCGATGATCGCCATGTCGACGACTTGGCCACGGCCCGTGCGGTCGCGTGCCGCAAGCGCCGTCATCACCGCGTACGCCGTCGCCAGGCCCGCGATCGAGTCGGCGAGGCCGAAGGGCGGAAGGGTCGGCGGCCCGTCCGGCTCGCCGGTGATCGCGGCGAAACCGCTCATCGCCTCGGCGAGCGTGCCGAAGCCGGGGCGGCGGGCGTACGGGCCGAACTGGCCGAAGCCCGTGACGCGGGTCAGGACCAGGCGGGGATTGGCCTCGCTCAGCTCCTCCCAGCCCAGGTCCCACTTCTCCAGGGTGCCGGGGCGGAAATTCTCGATGAGTACGTCGGCGGTCGCGGCGAGTCGCAGGAGCGTGGCGCGGCCGCCCGGTGTCGAGAGATCGAGGGTCATGGTGCGCTTGTTGCGGCCGAGCAGCTTCCACCACAGGCCGACGCCGTCCTTCGACGGGCCGTGGCCGCGCGACGGGTCGGGGCGGGTGGGGTGCTCGACCTTGACGACCTCCGCGCCGAAGTCGCCGAGCATCGTCGCGGCGAGCGGTCCTGCGAAGAGGGTCGCGACATCGAGGACGCGTAGACCGGTGAGAGGCGGGGTCATGACACTGGTCCGTTCGCTTCGTTGTCGATCTCCGAGCGGTACGGCATGGACGCCGAAGCCCCGGGACGCTGGACGGAGAGCGCGGCCGCCGTCGACGCCCACGCGAGTGCCTCCGGCACCGACCCGCCCTCGGCGAGTGCCACCGCGAGGGTGCCGACGAAGGTGTCGCCAGCGCCGGTCGTGTCCACGGCGGTGACGTGCGGGGCCTCCACGAGCACCGGCTCGGCGTCGCGGGCCGCGTACAGGCTGCCGCGCGCGCCCAGGGTGACGACGACCTCGGGGACCTGGGCGAGCAGCGCCTTGGCGGCCGCGTGCGGGTCGGTGATGCCGGTGAGGGTGGCCGCCTCGTGCTCGTTGGGCACCAACAGGTCGGTGACGGCGAGGAGTTCGGGGGGCAGGGGCTGTGCGGGTGCGGGAGTCAGGACGGTGCGTACGCCGTGCCGGCGGGCGGCCTCGGCCGCGGCGAGCACGCCTTCGACGGGGATCTCCAGCTGGAGCAGCAGGGTGTCGGCCGAGGCGATCAGGCCCTCGTCGCCGGGGGCGAGCGCGGTGAGCGTGCCGTTGGCGCCGGGGATGACGACGATCGCGTTGCCGCCCTCGTCGTCGACCACGATGTGGGCCGTGCCGGTGGCCGCGGTGTCGACGGTGCGCAGCAGGTCGGTGTCGACGCCGGAGTGCTCCAGCGTGCTGCGGAGCTGGGTGCCGAAGGCGTCGGCGCCGACCGCGCCGATCATCGAGACGTTGTCGGCGCCCGCGCGGGCCGCGGCGACGGCCTGGTTGGCGCCCTTGCCGCCGGGGAGCGTGCGGAACTCCCGCCCGGTGACGGTCTCTCCGCGCTGCGGCGCCTTGGCCACGTACGCGATGAGGTCCATGTTCGTGCTGCCGAGCACGGCGATATGGGTCATGGGCGGGGGGTCTCCTGGGTCGCGTTGGTCTCGTTGATCTCGTTGGTCTCGTGGGCGAGTTCGGTGGTGAGGTCCGCGAGGGTGTCGAAGCCGATGCCGTCGAAGCCGGGGATGGAGGTGGCGAGACGGTTCTGGAGCGGGGATGTCCAGCGGTCGGGGAGCGCGTCCGGGTTGCCCGCGAGCAGGCCTGCGATCGAGCCCGCGGTGGCGCCGTTCGAGTCGGTGTCCCAGCCGCCGGATACGGCGCGAGTGATGGAGCCGCTGAAGTCGCCTTCGGCGTGGGTGAGGGCGGCGGCCAGGAGGGCGGCGTTGGGGACGACGTGCACCCAGTGGTAGTGGCCGTAGGCGGCGTGGAGCTCGTCCACCACGTGCTCGAACTGGCTCTGCTTTCCGGCCAGTTGGATGCTGTGGCGGACGGCTCGGGCGAGACGGGAGTCCTCGGGTACGACGGTGAGGCCGGTGCGCAGACAGTGGTGGACGTCGCCGGTGCCTGCCGCCGCCTCTGCGATGGTGGCCGCCGCGAACATCGCGCCGTACACGCCGTTGGCGGTGTGGGTCAGGGCCGCGTCGCGCTGGGCCTGTTCGGCGGCTTTCGCGGGGGCGCCGGGGTTGGTCCAGCCGTGGACGTCGGCGCGGATCAGGGCGCCGATCCACTCGCGGAAGGGGTTGTGGTGGGTGGCGGTGTGCGGGGGTTCGATGCCGTTGAGGAGGTTGCGGTAGGCGATGCGTTCGGCGGTGAAGGTGCGGGCCGCGGGGAGCTCGTCCAGCCAGAGCTTTGCCACGTCCGTGGTGGTGAAGGATTTGCCGTGGCGTTGGAGGAGGCGGAGGTTGAGGAGGGGGTAGTTGAGGTCGTCGTCCTCGGGCATGCCGGTGATGTTTTCGGCGAGGGCTGTTGTGGCCGAGCGCTTGTTCCAGGGGTGGGCCTCCCTGAGTTCTTTGGGGACGCCTCTTTCCGTGAACCAGGTGGTGAGGGGCCAGTTGCCCGTTGCTTTGGCTAGGGCTCTGATGCCCGTCAGGGGGAGCTTCTCTACTGGCTTGCCCAGTAGGCAGCCTGCGGCTCTGCCTAGCCACGCGGCGTGGAGCCTCGGCCTGATGACGCCCTTGGGCTGCTTTTGCGGTGGCCCGGCATGGGGGTTGTGCCCACCCGTTCCGCCGTGCGGAACGCCTGCCCACAACAGGGGCGGGGGCCGGTCGGACAGCTCGGCCAGTAGTTCCTCCGCAAGGGCCCGCAAGTGCGGGGAGGGCGGGGTCGGGGACGCCCCCGCTCTGGCGGGGGCCAGGTGGCCGCCTGCTGCCAGCCAGCGGGAGCGTACCGCCGTGATGTTGTGGCCCTCTTCCTCCGCCTGGCGGAGTTCGTGGCCGAGCAGGTCCTCCGGCTGGACCCAGGTGAGGCGGATCATGTCGTCGCCGTCAAGGCTGTGTACGCCGACTCGTGGGCGCGGCGGCGGTGTACGTCCCGGGTGAAGACCTCCTGGGTGACCTCCGTGAGGGTGGTCGCGGGGGCGTGCAGGTCCAGGCGGCTGGCCTCGGCCACCGTCTTGGCCCACTCGGGCGGGGCGCCGGAGCCAAGGGCGCCCGCGATCGCGCCGCTCATCGTCGCGATGGAGTCGCAGTCCCGGCCGTAGTTGACCGAGCCGAGGACCGTGTGGCGGTAGTCGCCGTCGCCGATCAGGAGCATGGCGAGGGCGATGGGGAGTTCCTCGATGGAGTGGAGGCGCGAGGGGCGGCGGGCGCCGAGGGACGGGTTGCGGTAGTCGGGGCCGACCGTGTCGAAGGGGGTGACCGCGGTGCGGAGGGGGGCGAGCGCCGACTCGAACTCCCGGTGCTGGGAAGCCACTTCGGCCGCTTCCTCGATCGCGGACCGGGTTCCGTCCTTCGCGAGGGAGAGGGCGGTGTCGATCACCGAGGTCGCAGTGGCGCCCGGCACGCACGCCGCCGCCACCGCTGCCGCGAAGACTCCGGCGGCCTCCCGTCCGTACGACGATTGATGCGCGCCCGCGACGTCGAGCGCCTCGGCGTACGCACCCGCCGGGTTCGCCGCGTTGACGAGGCCGACCGGCGCCATGTACATCGCGGCGCCGCAGTTCACGATGTTTCCGGTGCCCGCCTCGCGCGGGTCGACGTGGCCGTAGTGGATGCGGGCGACGATCCACTTCTCGGCGAGGAAGATCCGCTGGAGGGGGAGGGCGTCGGCCTCCAGTTCCGGGATCCAGCGGGGGTTCGTCATGAGGTCGGGGACCAGGTGGTCGGCGACGGCGTAGGCGTCCAAGTGGTCGCGGACGGCGGCGTACACGCGTACGAGGGCATGGGTCATCAAGGTGTCGTCGGTGACGTGTCCGTCGCCCTTGTGGTACGGCGCGATGGGGCGTGCGGTGCGCCACCGCTCGGCGTTCCAGGGGCCGACGATGCCGTGTACGCGGCCGCCGTGCCGTTCGAGGATCTGCTCGGGGGAGTAGCCCTCGACGGGGCCGCCCAGGGCGTCGCCGACCGCGGCGCCGACGAGGCAGGCGGTGACGCGTTCAGGGAGCGATACCGCTGGTGGTTCCATTGCTTGCGTCATGTCGGGATTGTCCTCCTGGGGTAGTCGGTTCCGTGGCTGCCAGGTGCCTGGCGAGTTCCACCAGGTCGGTGCCGGCGAGGCGGGGGAGCGCGCAGCCGGAGAGGGTGCGGCAGGCGTCGCGCCAGGCCTCGGGGATGGCGGTCGCACCGCCGAGCACGCCGGTCAGCGCGCCGGCGAGGGCGGGCGCGGAGTCCGCGACGCGCGAGAGGCACGCGGCGGCGGGCACCGCGTCGCGGATCCGGCCGCGGGCCGCGGTGGTCAGGGCGAGGGCCACCGGGACGGTCTCGGCGGCGGCGATGCCGTAGCTGTAGACGTGGTCGACGATCTGGTGCTCCAGGCGGGGGACGAGGCCGAACGCCCCGTCTTCCTCCGGCTGGGTGCGGGCGAGTTTGACGGCGTGCCAGGCGTTGCGGCCGATCTCGGTGTGCTCGGGGAGTTGGGCGAGAGCGGCCTCCACGGTGGCGTCGACTTCCGCGCCGCCGAGCGCCGCCGCGATCGCCGCGGCCATCGCGCGGGCGCCGTGTACGCCGTCGCCGTCCTGGGTGTAGCGGGCGTCGAACTCGGCGAGGGCGGCGGCCTGTTCGGGGTCGCCCGGGTGGACCAGGGCGAGGACGCAGGCGCGTACGCAGGCGGCGTCGTCGAAGAAGTGGGGGTTGTCGTGGCCGGTGGCGGGTGGGCGCAGGCCTGCGGCGAGGTTGCCGAGGCCGGCGCGTACGGAGATGCGGGCGCGGAGGGGGAGTACAGCGGACTCGACTTCGGGGGCGCGGGCCGCTGCCGCTGCGATTTCGCTGGCGAGGGCGCCCCAGGCAAGGTCCAGGGCCGCGCGGACCCGGCGGTCCGGGGGCAGGTGGGGGTCGAGCGTTCCGTCCGCCGCGCGGAGCAGTGATTCGGCGGTGAAGGCTGCCCATTCGGCGTCGTCGGAGGGGCCGAGGCGGAGGGGCTCTGGGGGCTGGTTGAGTGCGATGGGGACGGGGAGGGTGGTCGTTGCGTTCTGCTCGGCGAAGGTGTCGAGTTCGCGGGTGAGTCTGCGGGTCCACTCGGGCATGCGGGCTGCGCGGTGCTTTGAGGCGGGCCAACCGGCGGCGTCGCCAGCGGCGAGGCCAAGGAGCAGGCCCTCTGTGCGACTTGCCTCACTTTCCCGGACGCCCCGTTCATCGGCACCCGGCGCTGGGGGCTGTGCCCACCCGTTCCGCCGTGCGGAACGCCTGCCCACAGCGGGTGCGGCTGGAGGGGGTGTGCCCACGGCGGGTGCGGCTGGAGGGGTTGTGCCCACGGCGGGGGCGGCCGGAACGGCCGTGTCGGCGCCTGAGGCCGATGCGGGGTAAACGGGTGGGTGGGCGGGAGAGATCCGCCGCGAAGCGGCGGCTTTGTCGGCAGTCATCGCGACTCCCCGTCAGGGATCAGCAGCTCCGCCACGTCCAGGACGTGATGCCCCCGCATCGAAGGCAGGCAGCTTCCCCGCGCGGGAGCGACCGCCGCCGCCCACGGCAGGGGGATCGACGAGACCCCGCAAGTCGCCCCGGCCAACGCGCCGGCCACCGCGGCAGTGGTATCCGCGTCGCGCCCCATGTTGACCGCGGTCAGCACCGCCCCCCGGAAGCGGCCCGCCGCCGAGGCGTACGCGCCGAAGGCGAGGCCCACCGCCTCCGGAGCGAGGTCGGTCCAGGGGTAGCCGCCGATCACCACCGCGGAGCGGACCGCGCGTTCCCCGCGGTGTGCCACCGCCACCGCACGCCGCAGCGAGCGGGAGGTCCAGCAGTCCTCCGGGATGACGGACAGGGCGGAGGCCACCACGGAGTCCACCGGGGCGCCGCCCATGGCCGCCGCGACCCCCGCCGCCACGGCCTGCCCGCCGTAGATGCCCTCACCGTCATGGCTGACCGAGCCGTCGATCGCGACGAGTCGGGCCGCTTCGGCGGGCCGGCCCGCGGCGAAGACGCCGAAGGGCGCGGCCCGCATCGCCAGGCCGTCGCTCCAGGCGTGCCGGTGCTGGGCGGAGATCGGGGCGGCGAGACCGCGCCGCAGGTTCTCCAGCGTGCCGCGCTCGCTGAAGCCCGCGCCGCGGAACGGGCCCTCGTCCAGGTCGGCGATCCACTCGTGCCAGGCGGCCTCGACATGCCCGACGGTCAGCGCCGAGCCGTGCCGGGCGAGCAGAAGGCCGGAGAAGATCGCGTACTCGGTGTCGTCCGTGCCCGCCGGATGTTCGGCGACGTAACCGGTGATGCGGCCCCAACGGGCCCGGATCTCGGACGGTTTCATGTTCTCCGCGGGTGCGCCGAGCGCGTCGCCGACCGCCAGGCCGAGCAGCGCGCCGCGCGCCCGTTCACGGAGGTCGCCGGCGTCGCCGGGCGTCGGGACCGAGGGAACGCATGCGATGGATGCCATGCCGAGCCTCCCTGTTGCGCAGGTGGTGCGCGAACCGCTGGATGCGGTGCTTGGTTCATCCCTGCCACATGGGGTGCTCACACGAGCATCCCAGAGCTCAGATCACTCCTTCGCTCGCCTCTCCGAGGCCGTCGGCACCCCCTCCGCCGACCCGCGTTTTCGCAGGTAAGTACGGCCTTCCTTGCTGGCGGGAGTGATTTTTCGCGCGTACTTTGGAACTCGTCCAAATATTGAGGGGGTCCACACCATGGCGATCATCGAGACCGAAGCGACGCTGCACGAGGCGCACCGCGACAACCACACCCACCGCGACGTCAACGGCGGCTGGCTGCGTCCCGCGGTCTTCGGTGCGATGGACGGTCTCGTGTCCAACCTGGCCCTGATGACCGGCGTCGCGGGCGGCGCCGTCTCGCAGCAGACGATCGTCATTACCGGCCTCGCGGGGCTCGCCGCCGGTGCCTTCTCCATGGCGGCGGGCGAGTACACCTCCGTCGCCTCGCAGCGCGAGCTCGTGCAGGCCGAACTGGACGTCGAGCGCCGGGAGTTGCGCAAGCATCCCAAGGACGAGGAGAAGGAGCTCGCCGAGCTGTACGCGTCGCGCGGCGTCGAGCCGGAGCTGGCCCGCGAGGTCGCCAGGCAGCTCTCCAGGGACCCCGAGCAGGCCCTGGAGATCCACGCCCGTGAGGAACTCGGCATCGACCCGGGCGATCTGCCGTCGCCGACCGTCGCCGCGGTGTCGTCCTTCGGCGCCTTCGCGCTCGGCGCGCTGCTTCCCGTACTGCCGTATCTGCTCGGCGCGACCTCGCTCTGGCCCGCTCTGCTGCTCGCGCTCGTCGGGCTCTTCGCCTGCGGTGCCGTCGTCGCGAAGGTGACCGCGCGCTCCTGGTGGTTCAGCGGTCTGCGGCAGCTCGCGCTCGGCGGGGCGGCGGCGGGTGTGACGTACGCCCTGGGCAGCTTGTTCGGTACCGCCGTAGGATGAGCCGATGCAGTCCTATGCGGGGTCCTGCATAAGTAGCCGTTACTCGGCGGTTTCGATTCCTTAACCACCGGGCATGAGCCGTAAGCGCTGCGGGCAATGAGGCCTGTGTCGCTCTGGGCCTACGGTCATGGATCTGTCCGCATAGGCCCCTTCCCTGCCGCTCTCCACATTTCCGAGCGGTGTCCACATGGTGGAATGAGCTATCCGCTTTTCGAGAAGCGTTCCATCATGTAACCTGCACGAAATTTTGCCTGGGCCAACGTCGTCCCTCGCTCTGCATATGCCACGACGACGACGGGAGAGCCAATGCGTACGCACGCCTGGTCGCCCATGGATGGTCGCCCTGCCCCCCAGGGCATGTACGACCCCCGTAACGAACGCGATGCCTGTGGCGTCGGGTTCGTGGCCACCCTCACCGGTGTAGCCAGCCATGAGCTGGTCGAACAGGCGCTGACCGTACTGCGCAATCTCGAACACCGTGGCGCCACCGGCTCCGAGCCGGACTCCGGCGACGGCGCGGGCATCCTGCTGCAGGTCCCGGACGCGTTCCTGCGCGAGGCCACCGGCTTCGCGCTCCCCGAGGCCGGTGCGTACGCCGTCGGCATCGCCTTCCTGCCGGTCGACACCGCGGGCACCACCGACGCCGCCGTCTCACAGATCGAGACGATCGCCTCCCAGGAAGGCCTGACCGTCCTCGGCTGGCGCGATGTCCCCGTCGCCCCCGAGCTGCTCGGCGCCACGGCCCGCTCGACGATGCCGGTCTTCCGGCAGATCTTCGTGGCCGACGGCGAGAGCACGGGCCTCGAGCTGGACCGCAAGGCGTTCGTGCTGCGCAAGCGCGCCGAGCGCGAGGCCGGGACGTACTTCCCCTCGCTCTCCGCCCGCACGATCGTCTACAAGGGCATGCTGACCACCGGCCAGCTGGAGCCCTTCTTCCCGGACCTGTCCGACCGCCGTTTCGCCTCGGCCGTCGCGCTCGTCCACTCCCGCTTCTCGACGAACACGTTCCCGAGCTGGCCGCTCGCCCACCCGTACCGCTTCGTCGCGCACAACGGCGAGATCAACACGGTCAAGGGCAACCGGAACTGGATGCGGGCCCGCGAGTCGCAGCTCGCCTCGGACCTTTTCGGTGCCGAGAAGCTCGATCGCGTCTTCCCGATCTGTACGCCGGACGCCTCCGACTCGGCGTCCTTCGACGAGGTGCTCGAACTGCTCCACCTCGGCGGTCGTTCGCTGCCGCACTCCGTCCTGATGATGATCCCCGAGGCGTGGGAGAACCACGGCTCGATGGACCCGGCGCGACGCGCCTTCTACCAGTACCACTCCACGATGATGGAGCCCTGGGACGGCCCGGCCTGCGTCACCTTCACCGACGGCACCCAGGTCGGCGCCGTGCTCGACCGCAACGGCCTGCGCCCGGGCCGCTACTGGGTCACCGACGACGGCCTCGTCGTCCTCGGCTCCGAGGTCGGCGTCCTCGACATCGACCCCGCCAAGGTCGTCCGCAAGGGCCGTCTGCAGCCCGGCAAGATGTTCCTCGTCGACACCGCCGAGCACCGCATCGTCGAGGACGACGAGATCAAGGCAGGACTCGCCGCCGAAGCTCCGTACCAGGAGTGGCTGGAAGCCGGCGAGATCGAGCTCTCCGACCTGCCCGAGCGCGAGCACATCGTGCACACGCACGCCTCCGTCACGCGCCGCCAGCAGACCTTCGGCTACACCGAGGAAGAGCTGCGCATCATCCTCGCGCCGATGGCCAAGTCCGGTGGCGAGCCGCTCGGCTCGATGGGCACGGACACTCCGATCGCGGCACTCTCCGAGCGCCCGCGGTTGATCTTCGACTACTTCACGCAGCTGTTCGCGCAGGTCACCAACCCGCCGCTCGACGCCATCCGTGAAGAGCTCGTCACCTCGCTGCACTCCTCGCTCGGCCCGCAGGGCAACATCCTGGAGCCGACCGCCGCGACCTGCCGCAGCGTCACGCTGCCCTTCCCGGTGATCGACAACGACGAGCTGGCCAAGCTCATCCACATCAACGCCGACGGCGACATGCCCGGCATGAAGGCCGCGACCCTGTCCGGTCTCTACCGCGTCAGCGGCGACGGCGACGCCCTCGCGGCCCGCATCGACGAGATCTGCTCCGAGGCCGACGCCGCCATCGAGGCCGGCGCCCGCCTGATCGTGCTCTCCGACCGGCACTCCGACGCCGAGCACGCGCCGATCCCCTCGCTGCTTCTCACCGCGGCCGTCCACCACCACCTCATCCGCACGAAGCAGCGCACCCAGGTGGGTCTGCTCGTCGAGGCGGGCGACGTGCGCGAGGTCCACCACGTGGCCCTCCTCATCGGCTACGGCGCCGCGGCGGTCAACCCGTACCTGGCGATGGAGTCCGTCGAGGACCTCGTCCGCGCGGGTACGTTCCTGCCGGGCATCGAGGCCGAGGACGCCATCCGCAACCTGATCTACGCCCTCGGTAAGGGCGTCCTGAAGGTCATGTCCAAGATGGGCATCTCCACCGTCGCCTCCTACCGCGGCGCCCAGGTCTTCGAGGCCGTCGGTCTCGAATCCGCCTTCGTGGAGCGGTACTTCAGCGGTACGACGACGAAGATCGGCGGCGCGGGACTCGACGTCATCGCCAAGGAGGTCGCCGCCCGGCACGCCAAGGCGTACCCGGCGTCCGGCGTGCCCTCGGCACACCGCGCGCTCGACATAGGCGGCGAGTACCAGTGGCGCCGCGAGGGCGAGCCGCACCTCTTCGACCCGGAGACGGTCTTCCGCCTGCAGCACTCCACGCGCAACCGCCGCTACGACATCTTCAAGAAGTACACGGACCGCGTGAACGAGCAGTCCGAGCGCCTGATGACGCTGCGCGGCCTCTTCAACCTGAAGGGCGACCGCCCCGCCATCTCCATCGACGAGGTCGAGCCGGCCTCCGAGATCGTCAAGCGGTTCTCGACCGGCGCCATGTCGTACGGCTCGATCTCCCGCGAGGCGCACGAGACCCTCGCCATCGCCATGAACCAGCTGGGCGGCAAGTCCAACACCGGTGAGGGCGGCGAGGACCCGGACCGTCTGTACGACCCGGCGCGGCGCTCGTCCATCAAGCAGGTCGCGTCCGGCCGCTTCGGCGTGACGAGTGAATACCTCGTCAACGCCGACGACATCCAGATCAAGATGGCCCAGGGCGCCAAGCCCGGCGAGGGCGGCCAGCTGCCAGGACACAAGGTGTACCCCTGGGTCGCCAAGACCCGGCACAGTACCCCCGGCGTGGGCCTGATCTCCCCGCCGCCGCACCACGACATCTACTCCATCGAGGACCTGGCCCAGCTGATCCACGACCTGAAGAACGCGAACCCGCAGGCGCGGATTCACGTGAAGCTGGTCTCCGAGGTCGGCGTCGGCACGGTCGCCGCGGGCGTCTCCAAGGCGCACGCCGATGTCGTACTCATCTCGGGTCACGACGGCGGTACGGGCGCCTCGCCTCTGACTTCTTTGAAGCACGCGGGCGGCCCCTGGGAGCTGGGCCTCGCCGAGACCCAGCAGACCCTCCTCCTCAACGGCCTGCGCGACCGCATCGTCGTCCAGACCGACGGCCAGCTGAAGACCGGCCGTGACGTCGTCATCGCCGCGCTGCTCGGCGCCGAGGAGTTCGGTTTCGCGACCGCGCCGCTCGTCGTCTCCGGCTGCGTCATGATGCGCGTCTGCCACCTGGACACCTGCCCGGTCGGCATCGCCACGCAGAACCCGGCGCTGCGCGAGCGGTTCTCCGGCAAGGCCGAGTACATCGTCAACTTCTTCGAGTTCATCGCCGAAGAGGTCCGCGAGATCCTCGCCGATCTTGGATTCCGCACCATCGAGGAGGCCGTCGGCCACGCCGAACTCCTCGACACCGAGCGGGCCGTGAACCACTGGAAGGCGCAGGGCCTCGACCTGGAGCCGCTCTTCCACGTGCCCTCGCTGCCCGCCGGCGCGGTCCGCCACCAGATCACGGTCCAGGACCACGGCCTGGAGAAGGCGCTCGACAACGAGCTGATCAAGCTCTCCGCCGACGCCCTCGCCGCTTCGAGCGCGACGGACGCACAGCCGGTCCGCGCTCAGGTCGCGATCCGCAACATCAACCGCACGGTCGGCACCATGCTCGGCCACGAGGTGACGAAGAAGTTCGGTGGCGCGGGCCTGCCCGACGACACCATCGACATCACCTTCACCGGCTCGGCGGGCCAGTCGTTCGGCGCGTTCGTGCCGCGCGGTGTGACCCTGCGCCTGGAGGGCGACGCCAACGACTACGTCGGCAAGGGCCTGTCCGGCGGCCGCATCGTGGTCCGCCCGGACCGCGGCGCCGATCACCTCGCCGAGTACTCGACGATCGCGGGCAACACCATCGCGTACGGGGCGACGGGGGGCGAGCTGTTCCTGCGCGGCCGCACCGGCGAGCGCTTCTGCGTCCGCAACTCCGGTGCGACGGTCGTGTCCGAGGGCGTGGGCGACCACGGCTGCGAGTACATGACCGGTGGCCACGCGGTGGTTCTCGGCGAGACGGGCCGTAACTTCGCGGCCGGTATGTCGGGCGGTATCGCGTACGTCATCGACCTCGACCGGGACAACGTCAACTCCGGCAACGTGGGCGCGATCGAGGCCCTCGACGACTCCGACAAGCAGTGGCTGCACGACGTCGTGCGCCGCCACGCGGAGGAGACCGGATCCACGGTCGCCGAGAAGCTGCTCGCCGAGTGGTCCGTCTCCGTGGAGCGCTTCAGCAAGATCATCCCCAGCACGTACAAGGCAGTGCTCGCCGCCAAGGACGCCGCCGAGCGAGCCGGTCTCTCCGAGACCGAGATCACCGAGAAGATGATGGAGGCGGCGACCAATGGCTGATCCCAAGGGCTTTTTGAACCATGGCCGCGAGGTCGCGCAGACCCGCCCGGTCGGCGAGCGCGTCCAGGACTGGAACGAGGTCTACGTTCCGGGCTCCCTCCTCCCGATCATCTCCAAGCAGGCGTCGCGATGCATGGACTGCGGCATCCCGTTCTGCCACAACGGCTGTCCGCTGGGGAACCTGATCCCGGAGTGGAACGACTACGCGTACCGCGAGGACTGGCAGGCCGCGTCCGAGCGACTGCACGCCACGAACAACTTCCCGGAGTTCACCGGCCGCCTGTGCCCGGCCCCGTGCGAGTCGGCGTGCGTCCTCGGCATCAACCAGCCCGCCGTCACCATCAAGAACGTCGAAGTCTCGATCATCGACAAGGCGTGGGACACGGGCGATGTCGCCCCGCAGGCGCCGGAGCGGCTGAGCGGCAAGACGGTCGCGGTCATCGGATCCGGCCCCGCCGGTCTCGCCGCCGCCCAGCAGTTGACCCGTGCCGGACACACGGTCGCCGTCTACGAGCGCGCCGACCGCATCGGCGGCCTGCTCCGCTACGGCATCCCCGAGTTCAAGATGGAGAAGCGGCACATCAACCGCCGCATCGAGCAGATGCGCGCGGAGGGCACCAAGTTCCGTACGGGCGTGGAGATCGGCCGCGACATCGACGCGGCGAAGCTGCGCAAGCGCTACGACGCGGTGGTCATCGCGGCAGGCGCCACGACCGCCCGCGATCTCCCCGTCCCCGGCCGGGAGTTGAAGGGCGTCTACCAGGCGATGGAGTACCTCCCCCTGGCCAACAAGGTCCAGGAGGGCGACTACGTCACCACGCCCGTCTCCGCTGAGGGCAAGCACGTCGTCGTGATCGGCGGCGGCGACACCGGCGCGGACTGCGTGGGTACGGCCCACCGCCAGGGCGCGGCCTCGGTCACGCAGCTGGAGATCATGCCCCGTCCGGGCGAGGACCGTCCGGCGAGCATGCCGTGGCCGACCTTCCCCATGCTCTACAAGGTCACTTCGGCGCACGAGGAGGGCGGCGAGCGGGTCTACTCCGTCTCGACCACCCACTTCGAGGGCGACGAGGACGGCAACGTCCAGTTCCTGCACCTCATCGAGGTCGAGTTCATCGACGGCAAGCTGACCCAGAAGCCGGGCACGGAGCGCAAGATCCCCGCCCAGCTGGTCACCCTTGCCATGGGCTTCACGGGCACGGACCGCGAGAACGGCCTGGTCGACCAGTTCTCCCTGGACCTCGACGAGCGGGGCAACGTCGCGCGCGACGCCGAATTCCAGACGAACGTGCCGGGTGTCTTCGTCGCCGGTGATGCCGGGCGCGGCCAGTCCCTGATCGTCTGGGCGATCGCCGAAGGCCGTTCCGCCGCGCGGGGCGTGGACCGATTCCTGACCGGAGCCAGCGATCTGCCGGCCCCGATCCGCCCCACGGACCGTTCCCTTATGGTCTGACCTGTACGGTTCTTCCGTACGACCCCTCATACGTCCCGTACAACGGCGTACGGAACTGAGCGACGCCCGCCTCGTCCCCGACCGGACTTGGGCGGGCGTCGTGGCGTTTCTGGGGGGGGCTCAGCCGAGGTGGGTGAGGAACGCCTGCCAGGCGTCGTGACCGAAGTAGACCACCGGGCCGATGGGGCGTCAGCGAGCGTGAGGGCGGGATCGGGAAGACGGTGTGGGTGGAGCTGAAGTGCCCGGACATCGTTCCTGTCCTGGCAGGGACTGAGGGCGGCCGCGATCACGGTTGCCGTAGTCCTGGGCTTGGACGAGGGTCCTGCGCCGAAGGTGCCCGTCGCCGAGCCGCTGACCGTACAGACAGTGTCGGCGAAACCCGCCAGGCCGCACTGATTGCAGGAAAGTCCCGGCAACACACCGCATCTTGCGGGACTTTCCTGCGTGACCTGGATCCGGGCGGCATTCCCGGCGGCGCCGACGCGTCATGTGCGCCAGCTAGTTGGGCTTACGGCGCCTTGTTCAGTGGCGCGGGAGTCGTTGTCCGCGTCACCTGATCAGGGGTGATGTTGGAAGCTCGTTGATCGTGACACGCTTGAAAGTGTGAATGGAGGCCTCGCCTCCGTTTCCTTTCCTGCCAGGGTCGTTGTGCCAATGAGTGGCGTCCGCACCGAGTTCTCCTCGTGCGTCTTCGCCGCGCACGTCACGCCGAACCACAGGAAGGAGAACCCGCATGCATCTGACGCCACATGAGCAGGAGCGGCTCATGATCCGTGTCGCGGCGGATCTGGTAGAGCGACGCCTCACGCGGGAACCGGGCCTGAAGCTGAACTATCCCGAAGTCATGGCGCTGTTCGCGGCCTACGTGCTGGAGGAGGCCCGCCACGATACGAAGACGGTCGCCCAGCTCATGGACACCAAGTTGAGCGATGTGGCGGCGGAGCTCAACAAGCGCGTCCCCGCCGTGACGACCATCGAGGTCATGGACGGTGTCCAGGAGATGATCCGCGATGTGCAGGTCGAGGCGACGTTCAAGGACGGGACGAAGCTGGTGACCATCCCGGATCCGCTCGGCAAGGCGCGGCCCAACGCGCGGGTCTACCCGGGCAAGTACGAGCTTCTCTCGGACGACGGTCGGCACGCGGTGCCGTACAACGAGAGCAACCCGCGCTACTCGAATCCGCTGAAGCTGCAGGTGGAGAACAAGTTGGGCCGCCCGATCCAGGTCGGCTCCCACTTTCACTTCGCTGAAGTCAACGACGGACTCACCTTCGACCGGACCGCAGCGAGGGGTATGCGTCTGCATATCGCAGCCGGTACGTCGGAGCGGTTCGAGCCCAACGACAAGCGTGATGTGTACCTGGTGCCCATCCAGGGAGACCAGTTGGTAAAGGGCCTTCGGGCCGGTAAGACCCCGACGGAATGGCCGGTGCCCTGATGAGTAATGGTTCCAATCCGGCAACTGTTGTGAGTCTGCAGCCGCCCTCTCTCAGCTTCACCGAGCGCCCCCCGATCCCGCTGTGGCGGAAGGACTACGCCACGCTGTACGGTCCGACGACCGATGACCGGATCAGGCTCGCCGACACCAACCTCGTCGTCAAGATCGAGCAGGACTGGTGCGGCGGGCCGGGCCGTAGCGGTGACGAGATGCTTTTCGGCGGCGGCAAGGTCATCCGCGAGTCGATGGGTCAGTCGCACATTCCGCGGGACGACGGCAGCACTCCGACGGCCAAGAAGCCGGTGGACACAGTGATCACCGGTGCCTTGATCATTGACTACTGGGGTGTGGTGAAGGCCGATGTCGGCCTGCGGGACGGGAAGATCAAGGCGATCGGCCAGGCCTACAACCCGGAAACGATGTCACCCAAGGCCCAGGACCGGGCCAACAAGCGTGCCTCGAACTTCGTGGTGGGGCCGGAGACCGAGGTGATCTCCGGCAACGGGCGGATCCTGACCGCGGGCGGCATCGACACCCACGTTCACTTCCTGGGCCCCGGGCAGATCCACGAGGCGCTCGCATCGGGCGTGACCACGCTCATCGGCGGCGGTACCGGCCCCGCCGAAGGCAGCAGGGCCACCACCATGACGCCCGGTAAGTGGCACCTCCGGCGGACGTTCGAGGCCCTGGACGCCTACCCGGTCAACATCGGCCTGTTCGGCAAGGGCGGCACGGTCTCCGAGAAGGCGCTGAAGGACCAGATCCTCGCGGGCGCCATCGGCCTCAAGGTCCACGAGGACTGGGGGGCCACACCCGCGGCCATCGACATGGCGCTGAAGGTCTGTGACACCTACAACGCCCAAGTCGCCCTGCACGCCGACTCGATGAACGAGTCCGGGTTCGTCGAGGACACCTTCGCGGCGACGAAGGATCGCCAGACCGGCGAGTACCGAGGCATTCACGTCTTCCATGTCGAAGGCGCAGGCGGCGGCCACGCACCGGACATCATGAAGCTGGTGGGCAAGGGCCACGAAAGTGTGCTGCCCGCGTCGACCAACCCGACCCGGCCCCTGACGAAGAACACCGTCGCTGAGCACATGTACATGATGGTCATCTGCCATCACCTCAACCTCGACGTCCCCGCGGACAGGGATTACGCCGACTCACGCATCCGGCCCTCCACCATGGCCGCCGAGGACTGGCTGCACGACACTGGTGCCATCTCGATGATGTCCTCCGACTCGCAGGCCATGGGGCGTATCGGCGAGATGATCACGCGGACCTGGCAGACCGCGCACGTCATGAAGGAACGCCGTAGGCACCTGCCGCAGGACACCCCGGAGCACGACAACTTCCGCGTCAGGCGCTACATCGCCAAGTACACGATCAACCCGGCCATCGCCCACGGCATCGACGATCACGTCGGCTCCGTCGAGAACAACAAGCTGGCGGATCTGGTGCTGTGGGAGCCGAAGTTCTTCGGCGTCAAGCCACACATGATCATCAAGGGCGGGCAGATCGCCTACGCACAGGCCGGTGACGCCAACGCGTCGATCCCGACACCGCAGCCGTACCTGCCACGCCCGGTGTGGGGGGCATGCGGCCGGGCACCGGGAGGCAACTCCTTCAACTTCGTGGTGCCCGAGGCCGTCGACATCAAGAAGAGGTACAAGCTGACCAAGGGGGTGAAGAAGACCAAATCCACCCGCGACGTGACCAAGCGGAGCATGGAGCTCAACGATGAGTCGCCGGAGATCAAGATCGGCGGCGATGCCTTCGACGTCACCATCGGCGCGCCCCCGGGCACGCCCCCGCCCCCGCCTCATCCCCCGGGCACGGCCGCGGGCACGGGCAGGGGCACGACCAAGGATGCCCCCACCCTGCTGAAGAAATACCCGGAGGACCCGGCGAACCCGGCGGACAAGCCGATGTTCGTACCGAACCAGATGCCCGATACGGAGCTCTACGAGACAGAACTCCCCATGGCACAGCGGTACTTCCTCTTCTGACCACGGCGTCGGCCCGGCGGCACCCTGCCGCCGGGCCGCCCGTCCCGGGAAGTCCCTCCCCCTGAACTCCGTACCTGCGAAAGGCAGGCCACCGCTCCCATGAGCCATGCCGCCCTGCTCGTCCTGGCCGACGGCCGATTCCCCGCCGGTGGGCACGCCCACTCCGGCGGTGTGGAGGCCGCGGTCGCCTCGCACGGTGTGCACGACGCCGCGAGCCTGGAGGCGTTCTGCCGGGGCCGCCTGCACACCGCCGGGCTGACCGCGGCCGGCCTCGCCGCCGCGGCCGCCACCGGATACGACCCGCTGGCCCTTGACGAGGCCGCCGACGCGCGCACCCCCGTACCGGCGCTGCGCCTGGTGGCCCGCAAGCTCGGTCGGCAGATGCTGCGTGCGGCCCGCGCCGCCTGGCCCTGCCCCGAGCTCGACCAGATCGCCCGCTGTCTGCCGCGGGGCGCACACCAGCCCGTGGTCCTGGGCGTCGCCGCCCGCGCCGCCGGCCTGACCTCCTTCGACGCCGCCCAGTGTGCCGCGTACGAGAGCATCGGCGGCCCCGCGACGGCGGCGGTGCGGCTGCTGAGCCTCGACCCGTTCGACGCGACCGCCCTCCTTGCCCGGCTCGCCGGTGAACTCGACGACATCGCGCGCACCGCCACCGACGCGGCGGCGCAGCTCGCCACCGATGGCGTCGGAGTCCTGCCCGCCGCGTCCTCGCCGCTGCTCGACATCACCGGTGAACAGCATGCCGCCTGGCCCATGCGCCTCTTCGCCTCCTGATCTCCACGACCGATCGGATCGATCCCCCATGCACCTCGACCACGACACGTCCCTGCCGCACCACCACACCCCCAGCGCCGAGGCACTGCGTCCTGACGGCAGGCGCCGCGCCCTGCGCATCGGCCTGGGCGGGCCCGTCGGATCCGGCAAGACCGCCACCGTCGCCGCGCTGTGCCGTGCCCTGCGAGACCGGCTGTCCATCGCGGTCGTCACCAACGACATCTACACGCGCGAGGACGCCGAGTTCCTGCTCCGCGAAGCCGTTCTGCCGCCGGAGCGCATCACCGCCGTCGAGACCGGCGCCTGCCCGCACACCGCGATCCGCGACGACATCTCCGCCAACCTCGAAGCCGTCGAACAGCTGGAGGAGGCGCTGCACCCGCTGGACCTGATCCTCATCGAGTCCGGCGGCGACAACCTCACCGCCACCTTCTCCCGCGGGCTCGTCGACAACCAGGTGTTCGTCATCGACGTATCCAGCGGTGACGACATCCCCCGCAAGGGCGGTCCGGGTGTCACCACCGCCGACCTCCTCGTCATCAACAAGACCGACCTCGCCCCGTACGTCGGCGCGAACCTGGACACCATGGCCGCCGACGCGAACAAGCAGCGCGGCAGCCTCCCCGTCGCGTTCACCAGCCTGGCCTCGGACGACGGCATTCAGCCGGTCACCGAGTGGGTCGACGGATGTCTTTCCGCCTGGCTCGCCGAGGCCGCCGCGTGACAGCGACCGCACCGCACCCGAGCCCGCCACCCACGGTGGCACCCCCCGCGCTCATCGCCGGAGGAAGCGAGACGGACAGCGGACAGACGGACGAAACGCACGTGGCCGAGCGGGTGCACCCAACGGACCCCGAACTCTCGGGAGTTCAGGCCACCGCCTTCATCAGGGCCGCCCGCGACGGCTCCGCCACGATCGTCCCGCTCATGCGCAACAGCGGCCCCTTCCACCTGCATCAGACGCAACCACACGGCGAGTGGGCCCGGGTCTGCGTGATCAGCTCCATGTGCGCACCGCTCGGCGGGGACCGTCTCGCCCTCGACATCACCGCCGAGGAACACGCCAAGCTGGAGGTGACCACGGCAGCCGCCACCATCGCGCTGCCCGGTGCCACCGCCGCCCCCGCCACCTACGACGTCCGTCTCCAAGTCGCCGAGCACGCCATGCTGACGTGGCTGCCCAAGCCCCTGATCAGCGCCCGGGGCAGCACCCTCCACCAGACCTGCACCGTCGACCTCGCGCCGACCGCCGCCGTCGTGTTGCGCGAAGAGCAACTCCTCGGCCGCACGGCAGAGCCCCCCGGCCACCTCACCACCCACCTCACCGTGTACCGCGGCGGCCGTCCCGTGCTCGACCAGCACACCGCCTACGGCGGGACGGCCCCGGCCTGGGACGGCCCCGCCGTCCTTGGCGGACACCGTGCCACCGGCCAACTCCTCGTCGTGGACCCCCACCTCACCACCGACCACCCGCCGATCCTCATCGGAGACGACCCCGAGGCAGGCCACGCCGTTCTCACCCCACTCGCCCGGCACCCCGCCCTCCTGGCCACCGCCACCGCCCCCACCCTCCACGCGGTGAGCAAGCTCCTGGACGCCGCACTCGAACACATCCGGAACATGTAGCCGGGATCGCGCCCCCTGCCTCTCCTGGCGTCCGCCGGCGGATTGCGGCGGCCGCAACGCTCATCACGGTTCGGCCGCGTCTCGGCACATGGGCTCGGATGGGTCTAGACCGCGCCAAGGCCCAGTGACCACAATCGCTCCCACCAACGGATCGGCGCACCACCAAGCACGAACCCATGAGGGGGCCGGCATGAAGCGACGGGTCATCGCGGCAGGTATCGCCATGACGCTCGGACTGACCGCGACGGCATGCGGCGGCGATGACGGGAGCGACAGCGGCGGCAAGGCCACCGACGGCAAGGGCAAGACCCTCACCGTATGGATCATGGAGGGGACCAACCCCGACGCCAGGCCCTTCTTCAAGGAGGCCGAGAAGGCCTTCCAGAAGAAGACCGGCGCCAAGATCCACGTCGAGTACCAGCAGTGGGCCACCGCGCAGAAGAAGTTCACCACCGCGATCGAAGGCGGCGAGGACCAGGTCCCGGACGTGGCCGAGGTCGGCACCACCTGGGTCCCGCAGTTCGCCGAGACCGGCGCGCTCGTCGACGTGACCGATGACGTGAAGCAGTCCGGGCTGAACGACGATCTCGTCGAGGGCCTCAAGGACGCCGGCACGCTCGACGGCAAGCAGTACGGCATGCCCTGGTACGCGGGCGTCCGCTCCATCGTCTACCGCAAGGACATCTTCGAGAAGCACAAGCTGAAGGCCCCGACCACCTGGAAGGAGCTGCAGGCCGCTGCCAAGACGCTGAAGGAGAAGGAGCCCGGGATGATTCCCTTCCCGGTCGCAGGCGGCGCCGAGATGTTCGCCGCGCCCTTCATCTGGGGCGCCGGTGGCGAGCTCGCCACCGAGTCGGGCGGCAAGTGGAAGTCCGGGATCAACTCGCCGGAGGCCGTGAAGGGGATCGAGTTCTACACCGGGCTCGCCACCAAGGACAAGGTCTCTCCCGCCAAGGTCAACACCTGGACCGAGAAGGAGGTCGGCGACGCCTGGAACAAGGGCCAGATCTCCATGGCCGTCGGCGGCAACTGGACCCCGAAGGCGATCGTCGACGCGAACCCGAAGCTGAAGGGCAAGCTCGCCGCCGTGCCGATTCCCGGCCAGACCGGCGGCATGAGCAAGTCCTTCCTCGGCGGCTCCTACCTGTCCACGTTCAACACGGACAAGAAGGACCTCGCCTGGGAGTTCGTGAAGATGCTGACCACGGGTGAGTTCGCCGCCAAGTGGGCCGCGGAGACCAACTACTTCCCGGGGCAGAACTCCGAGCTGAAGAAGATCGAGGCGAAGAAGGACCCGCTGGTCGAGCCGTTCGCCCAGCAGATGCTGGAGGCCGGCGCGACGGTCCCCAAGACCAAGGCGTACGGCGAGATCCAGGCCTCCAAGGTCATCCCCGGCATGGTGCAGTCCATCCTGACCGGCAAGTCCTCCGTCCAGGAAGCGGCGGACAAGGCGGCCGAGGACATGGACGCGATCTTCGCCAAGGACAAGTAGGCGAGGGCGAGTCGGCACTGTGAAAGACACGTTCGTCGGCGACGGGCCGAAGGAAGGCGCCAAGGCCCGTCGCCCCGCCCCCCACCGTCCCGAACACGAAGCGGCACTCCGCAAGAAGAAGCTGGTCAATCTCACCCGACCGTGGCTGCTCCTCGCCCCCTCCCTCCTCGTCCTCGCAGGTCTGCTGCTCTGGCCGCTGATCCAGGTCGGCAAGCTCTCGCTGCAGGACTACGCCGTCAAGTTCGGCGGCGGGGTCGGGACGTACGTCGGATTCGAGCACTACTCCGACCTGCTCGGCAGTGAACTCCTGTGGCAGACCGTCCTGCCCAACACGGCGTTCTTCGCGATCGCCTGCGTCGGCCTCACCGTCGCCATCGGCACCCTCGTCGCGCTGCTGCTCAACCGCCTCGGCCCGGCCTGGCGGCTGATCTGCTCCATCGCGATCCTCGCCGCCTGGGCGATGCCCGCGGTGACAGGAACGTATGTCTGGATCTGGCTCTCCCAGCCGCAGGACGGCATGGTCAGCCAGATCGCGGGCTCGATGGGGCTCATCGATCCCGAGACCACCAACTGGTTCACCGAGCGCGGGCCGTTCTACGCCATCGCGACCCTGAACGTCGTTCACCACGGCTTCCCGTTCGTCGCCATCACCGTCCTCGCCGGACTGATGACGATCCCCAAGGAGCTCTACGAAGCGGGGGAGTTGGACGGCGCCAACGCCTGGCAGCGGTTCTGGAAGATCACCCTGCCGACGATCAAGCCCGTCTTCCTGGTGGTGACCATCCTCTCCACCATCTGGGACTTCAAGGTCTTCACCCAGATCTATCTGATGCCGGGCGGCGACGGCTCCAACGAGGAGGTCTACAACCTCGGCGTCTTCTCCTACATCGAAGCCTTCGCCAAGAACGACTACGGGACGGGCGCGGCAGCCGCCGTGCTGCTCACGCTGCTCCTTCTTGTCATCACGATCGTCTATATCCGTACGTTGTTCCGGCAGGGGGATGAGGACCTGTGACAGCCCGCCGCACCACCCTCGCGGGGCGCATCGGTCTGCCCGTCGCGGTCGCCGCGCTCCTGGTCTTCACGCTCTTCCCCGTGTACTGGATGATCTCCACGGCCTTGGACCCGAAGGCGATCACGCGCGGCTCGGACGTCCTGCCGAGCGGCCTGAGCTTCGAGCACTTCAGCTATGTCTTCGAGAAGGGCAACTTCGGTACGTATCTGCTGAACTCGGCGATCGTCGGGTTCGGCACGATCCTGGCGGCGGGACTGCTCTCGCTGTTCGCCGCCGTCGCCGTGGCCCGCTTCAAGTTCCGCTTCCGCACCTCCGTACTGATCATGGTGTTGATCGTGCAGATGGTGCCGCTCGAAGCGCTCGTGATTCCGCTCTTCATCCAGATGCGTGACTACGAGATGCTCAACTCACTCCTCGGCCTGACCATCGTCTACGTCGCGCTCTCGCTGCCCTTCGCGATCTGGACCCTGCGCGGGTTCGTCCAGACCGTGCCGAAGGAGGTCGAGGAGGCGGCGTACATCGACGGGGCGTCCTGGTGGCGGATGTTCCGGTCCGTGCTGCTTCCGCTGGTCGCGCCGGGTCTGGTCGCCACGTCGATCTTCGCCTTCATCACGGCGTGGAACGAGTTCGTCTTCGCGTACACCTTCATGAAGGGCAGCGACAAGTACACCGCCGCCGTGGGCATCTACCAGTTCTTCGGTGAGAACTCCACGGCCTGGGGCCCCGTCATGGCCAGCTCCACGCTGGTCACCGTGCCGGTGATGATCTTCTTCGTGATCGTGCACCGGAAGCTGGGCTCGGGCCTGGCCGCGGGCGCGGTCAAGGGCTGAGTCCGGTGGGGATGGCGTTCAGGGTTACGGGACCTTGAACGTCTCCCCGTACACCTTCCACTCCAGCGGCGTCTTCAGGTCCAGGTTCCCGTCGTAGAGGAACTGCCGCTGCGCCGTGTCCACGCGGGTCGTGTCGCGGTGGGCCTTCTCGACCTTCATCGCCTTGCGGCGGATGTCCAGGAAGATATCGAGGTATGCCTTCTCCTTGCCGCCCTGGGCCGGGGTGTTCGCCTCCTTGAGCGCTGCCTCGCGCAGGCCGTAGAAGCCACGCGGTCCGGTGCCGGGGCCATGCAGGACCATCGCGTCGTAGTAGATGAACTGGCCAAGGGCGCCGAGGCCGTCGAGCTTGGCGAGGCGCACCGCCGGGTCGAAGTAGATGCGGTCGCGGGCGCTGTCCTGCGCCTTGCGGAAGGCGGGCTCGGCGGCCTCCGCCTTCCAGGCCTTGGTGAAGCCGGGGTCCAGGCCCTCGTGCGAGTCCGTGCCGTCGACCTTGCGCAGGGCGGGAAGATAACGGGCCAGGCCGTTGTCCGGGTGGTCCTTCGTGTAGCGCTCGACGAGCGTGAGCAGGTCGTGCGTACCGGTGCAGAAGCCGATGATGCCCGCCGTGTAGCCGTGCCCGTCGTCTATGTCCTCGATGTAGCCGTACTGGCCTCGCCAGTTCAGCGTCGAGTTCTCCGCGCTCGCCACGAGCTGCTGGGCGAGGTCCTTCTTGGCGGGTGCGGCGAGGCCCGGCGGCAGGTCCGCGATCAGCTCGTCGTCGGCCTTGATCTCGGCTGCGGACTTGTCCTTGTCGTACGGCCGGTGAGTGCCGGGCGCCTTCGCGTTGGCTCCGGAGTCGGCGCTGTCCGAGTCGCCGCCCAGGAAATAGACGGCGACCGTGGCGACCGGGGCGACGGCGAGAAGGAGGAGACCAGCACGTTTCATTCGGCCAAGATTACGTGCGCTTTCGCGGTAGCGCGTCTTCCGGATCCGATCCTATTGACTATTAGTCAATCGCGCGCCAGCCTCATGAGCCGGACCCGGTCGCGGGAGGCGATATGAGCGGCGAGGCACGGCAGCGGTTGAGCGGCGAGCTGCGGGACGAACCGGCGGAATCCTTCGGGCAGTTGACCCCCGAGCAGCTGGAGTCACTGGCCGACGCGCTGAAGCGGGAGCGGGAGAGCCGGGCGGCCGGTCTGGGCGAGGCCGCCGAGGAGGCGCTGAAACTGGTGCCGGCGCTGGCGCGTGGGCCCGTCCGCCGGATTCTCTTCCGATAGAGGAGCCAGCTAGAGGAGCCAGCCAGAGGAGTCAGCATGGACACGTTGCGTGGCAGGGCCGAGGTCCTGAAGATCGCCCGTCTGCTGGACGTCGAGCCGGACGGGCTCGGCTTCCTCCAGGAACTGCCCGTCGAGGACGTACGCCGCTTCCGTACGCAGTGCGTGGCGGCGCTCTTCGACGGGGCGCCGGAGATGCTCGACCGGATCGCGTCGGCGACCAAGCTGGTGCCCGCCGGGGTGGCGGCCGCCATCTCGCAGAAGGCGCTGGGGCCGCGCCTTGCGGCGGGCGTCGCCGGGCGCCTCGAACCGGCGCGGGCCGCCGACATCATCGAGAAGCTGCCGGTGGCCTTCACCGCGGAGTCGTGCGGACACCTGGACCCGCGCCGGATCCAGGGGATCGTCGACCGGCTCGACGAGGGTCTCGTCGTACGCATCGCGGTGGCACTGGCCGAGCGGGGCGACCATCTGACGATGGGCCGGTTCGTCGGGCACTTGCGGGACTCCGCGCTGCGGCGGATCCTGCCGCAGGTGGACGACGCCGCGGTGCTGAGGACGGGATTCCTGATCGACGTGCCGGAGCGGCTCGGGCAGATCATCGAGCTGATGGGTGCGGAGCGGCTCGCGTCTGTCATCGCCTCCGCGTCGGGGGAAGGGCTGTGGCCACAGGCGCTGGCCGTTGCCGGGATGGTGACCGGGGAGCAGCGGGGGCGTATCGCGTCGCTGGCGGCGGGGCAGCCGCAGGACCGGCTCGACTCGCTGGTCGTGACGGTGGCGGAGCAGGACCTGTGGGAATCCCTGCTCCCGCTGGTCGCGCTGCTTGGCGAAGAGGAGCGGCGGACGGTCGCGGCGCTGCCCGCGCTGCGCGGCGCCGAGGTGCTGGGCGGGGTCGTGCGGGCGGTGGTGGCGACCGGCCTGTGGGCGGAGTTCCTGCCGCTGGTGGACGCCCTGCCGGAGGAGTCCCGCAAGGTCGTCGCCGACGCCGCCGGGGCGCTGCCCGCGCCCGACCTGGACGCGCTCGCCCTGGAGGTGGACAAGCAGGACCTGTGGGAACTGGTCATGCCTCTGGTCGAGTTGATGGACGACGAGGCCAAGACGCGGATCTTCGATCTGCCGGCGTTCCAGGAGCAGGCGGGGTGAGCGTGGGCTGCGGTTCGGCAGTGCCCCGAAGGGGCGCGGGGCTGTGACATGTGCGGCTACCGCACTTCCCGCCGGAGCGGGTAGCCCACACGGCGTACGCAGGATCGTTGCGGCGGCCCCGCACGGGTGACGGCAGGCGTCGCGGAGCCGCCGCCGGGGCAGGGCGAAGGCGGACGTCGGCTTCCCGGCGGTCCGCTCGTTCCCGTACGGAAAAGGAATCCATGCGCCTTCGCCACACCGTCGCCGCCGCTCTCGGCGCGCTCGCCCTCGTCGTCACCCTGCCGGCCTCCGCGAGCGCCGCCACCGGCGACTTCTCCTACAAGTACGTGGGCCTCGACGGCTTGCCCCGGTCGGTCACGCTCCACGACCCGCACAGCCCCGGCTGCATCACGCTCCCGGAGGTCGCCGACCCGTACGTCTTCCCGCCCGCGTTCGCCCCGCACAACAACACCGACGTCTGGGCGACGGTGTTCACCGAGCCCGGCTGCACCGGCGACTCGTGGAAGCTGAAACCGCACGGGAACCCCGCCACGGACAGGCTCAAGCTCCGCTCGGTGTACCTGTCCGACAGCCGCTGAGCCCCGGCGCGGTCACCCTGTCGTCGACCCGCCGTCCACGGTGAACTCCGCCCCCGTGATGTACGACGACGCGTCCGACGCCAGGAACAGCACAAGGTCGCCGACCTCCTCCGGGCGGCCCATTCTGCCGAGCGGCAGATGGGACCAGTCCCGCCCGGCGGAGGCCGCGGAGATCATCGGGGTGTCGATCGCCCCCGGGTGCACGGAGTTGACCCGGACGCCGTACCGCGCGAGGTCGAGCGCCGATGACCGGGTCAGGCCCCGCAGTCCGAACTTCGTCGAGCCGTAGGCCGCGTGGCCCGGGATCCCCACGAGCCCCGCAGTCGACGAGACGTTCACGATCGAGCCGCCGCCCGCGTTCCGCAGCGCGGGCAGCACCGCCTGGATCCCCAGGAACGGCCCGAGCAGATTGACCCGGATCAGTGCCTCGAAGTTCTCGTACGTCTCGTCCTCCACGGAAGCCGTGCGCCACAACGCGGCATTGTTGACCAGGGCGTCCAGGCGGCCGAAGGCGTCGAGGCAACGCGCCACGGCCGCGCCCCAGCTCTCCGCGTCCGCGACGTCATGGCGTACGAACACCCCTTGCTCGCCAAGGGACTTGGCGACCTCACGGCCCTCCTCCTCCCGGACGTCCGTCACCACCACCCGCGCCCCCGCCTCGGCGAAGAGCCGTGCCTCCGCCGCGCCCTGGCCGCGACCGGCGCCGGTGACGAGGACTGCCTTGCCGTCCAACCCGTATGAGATCGCCCGGGAGTTCATGTCGCACACGCCTCCAGTACCAGTACCGCTACGGCCCGCCATATGTTTCTAACAGTCATGCTTCTAGCAGGCATACGTGGAGACATGAAGAGGGACGGGTCCTCGCGCCGGCGGCGTACAGCGGCGTACAGCGGCGTACATAAGATGGCCGAACTGCGACCAGCAGCACCGAGCAGGGCACAGCAGAGCGGAGCGGCACATGGGACCTGCGATCAGTCTGCGCAAGGTGGAGGAGGCGGCGCCCGCCCTGGTCAGCCTCTACAAGAGCGCCGGAGTCAGCCTCCACAAGCACGGCCTTGAGGGCGAGCGCGCCGCCGTCTACCTCGTCATCGACTACTCCGGCTCCATGAAGCCGTACTACAAGGACGGCACCGTCCAGGCACTCGCCGACCGGGTCCTGAGCCTGTCCGCGCACCTCGACGACGACGGCGTCGTGCCCACGGTGTTCTTCTCCACGGACGTCGACGCCGTCACGGAGATCGCCCTGGAACGCCACCACGGCCGGGTCGACGAGATCGTCGCCGGGCTCGGTCACATGGGCAAGACCAGCTACCACCTGGCGATGGACGCCGTGATCGACCACTACGTGGACAGCGGCTCCACGGCGCCCGCCCTGGTCGTCTTCCAGACCGACGGCGGCCCCATCAACAAGCTCGCCGCCGAGCGGTACCTGTGCAAGGCGTCGAAGCTGCCGCTGTTCTGGCAGTTCATCGGCTTCGGCGACGCGAAGAGCAAGCAGTTCGACTACCTCCGCAAGCTCGACGAACTCGCCGTCCCCGCCAAGCGCACCGTCGACAACGCGGGCTTCTTCCACGCGGGCCACGATCCCCGCGCCGTCCCGGACGACCGCCTCTACGACCAGCTGGTGGGGGAGTTCCCGTCGTGGCTCGCGGCGGCGCGGACGCAGGGGATCGTGACCGCCTGACCCCTGCGCCGCGCACCCGGAGCGCCTAGTCGACCATCCGCTCGCGCAGCGCGAGGATCGTCGGCGCGTCGAGCCCAAGTCCCTTGCGCAGATAGCCGTCGAGGCTCCCGTACTCCTTCTTCACCTGGTCGAGCGCAGCCTCCAGATAGCCCGTGCGGACCTCCTGGAGGGGGATCAGCAGATCGGGGTTCTGCATCATCCCGCTCTGCTTCAGGCTCTCGCGCACCTTCGCGTCGTACGCGGCGCGATAGGTGTTGGACGCCAGATAGTCGCTCACTACGGTGCGCTCGGGGACGCCGATGGCACGAAGGAGCAGATAACTCGTCCAGCCGGTGCGGTCCTTGCCCGAAGTGCAGTGGTAGAGCAGCGGTGAGGCGTCGCCGCCCCGCGCGATGTCGCGCAGGGTCGCCGCGAACTGCGCGCGGTTGGTGCCGTCGGAGACGAAGGTGCGGTAGACGTCGCGCATGAAGGCGTCCGCCTTGCCGTTGCCGAGCATCTCCTCCTGTTTGACGGGGTCCTTGGAGCCGATCACGGCCATCAGCATCGTGAAGAGGCCGTTGTCGCTGACGGCCCGGGACGTCGGGGTGAGCCCGGCGGGCAGCCGGTCGGCCCCCTCGTACTTGACCTCGGCCGGCACCCGGAAGTCGACGACCTTCTTCAGGCCGAGCTCGGCGAGGGCGCCGACATCGGCGTCCGTCAGCTTGGCCAGGGCGTCGGCGCGGAAGACCCGGCCGTAACGGACCTGCTCCCCGTCGTAGGTGCGATAGCCGCCCAAGTCTCTTGCGTTGACGGCTCCTTGGAGCGGTATCTGGCGTACGCCGTCGGCCGCGGGGCGGGGATGGTGCGGGGCGTGCCGGGCGGTGTCGCGCCCGGCGGCCGTGGGTTCGGCGTGGGCTGCCCAGGCGGGCAGGGTGCCCAGGGCGATCGCGGAGATCGCGACGCCGACTGCTGTGCGCTTGCGGGCGATGTGCATGTGGGGCCGCCTTCCGTTCGGTAGCGGTCGCTCATGGCCACTCGTCGTTCAACCAAGCGATTGTTTGGTTGAAGGTAGCGGGGCGTCCGTGTGCGGGGAAGGCGTGTGCGGCGACTATCTGACGGGCCGTTACTTTTACGGGTGACAGGTGTCACCGCGATGTAAAGAGTGCCCACGTGTGGGCCCTGCGGCGTCCGTTACTCGGCGAGCCGGGCGGTGGCCCGGCGCCGGCGCTCGGTCGCCCCCTGGAGGAAGCGGGTCACCGTCTCCAGCTCGTCGACCGTGAACTCCTCGCAGAGTTCGTCCACTTCGCGCTTCCTGCGTACGAAGCCCTTGTTCTCCAGGCGGTCCACGAGGCCGGTCACCGAGGCCGGGGCCAGCGTGGTCCGTTCGGCAAGATCCTTCGCGGTGAGCGGGCCGCCGCGCTCCAGCAGGTCGAGGGTCTTGCTCTCGGTGGCGCTGAGGCCCTGCCGGGCGGCGACGGCGGAGTGGAACATCACCGTCGCCGCGCTGTTCTCACGCCCGGCGGAGGTGAGGCGCTCCTGGACTCCGGTGCGCTCGGCCTTCGCGTCCTCGCCGATGCCGTCGGTGTCGTCGATGCCGCTCATGAGGTGACCGTAGACATGACAGTGACCCGACGCGACGATCGTCAATGTCGCGATCCCGTCCATGGGCCGCGACCTCGGCGCCTCCGAGAGTGCCCTGCAGCGGATCGTCTCCGCGTACCTCCTGGGCTTCGCCGCGACGCTGATCGTCGCCGAGCAGGGCGTCATGGCCGCCCTGCTCATGCCGCAGGTGCTCGGCTCGCTGCGGACGCCC
The DNA here is from genome assembly GCF_040686095.1 of Streptomyces sp. NPDC086554. Taxonomy (NCBI): domain Bacteria; kingdom Bacillati; phylum Actinomycetota; class Actinomycetes; order Kitasatosporales; family Streptomycetaceae; genus Streptomyces; species Streptomyces sp. NPDC086554. Next base: position 39,255 of record NZ_JBFBJK010000015.1, on the reverse strand, counting down.
TTCCAGGTCAAGGAGCGGGGCGCGGCCTTCGGGATGTACGGCGCCGTGGCGGGGTTCGCGTCCGCCATCGGCCTGCTCCTCGGCGGCGTACTGACCGACGCCGACCTCTTCGGCCTCGGCCGGCGCTCGGTGTTCCTGGTGAACCTGCCGGTGGCGGCCGCGACCTTCGTGGCGGGACTCTTCCTGGTCGCTGACCGGCTCGCGGCGCGGTTCGGGCGCCTGGTCCTGGTCGCAGGGTCGCTCCTGATGGCGGGCGGCTTCGCCTGGGGCTGGTCGGCGGTCGCCGCGTCGAGCGAGCGGCACACCGGGGCGTGGCTGCTGGTGCCGGGGCTCGTGGTGGCCGGTGCCGGGCTCGGACGGCACAGCAGCGCGGCGATGCCCTGGGTGGCGGCGGGATTCGCGCTCTGGGCGGTGCTCTGCCCGGCACTGCCCCGGCGGGCGGTCACGCAGTCGGAATGAGGGGAGTGGCGCACGTCACGCGGGCAGCCCGGAACAAGGGCAGCCCGTGGGCGTGTTACCGTTATGTGTTGCAGTTTTGGTACCCATGAACATGATGTGCGCCTGACGGGAATGCTCCGAAGGCGCATTGTTTGTTTTACCGGTCTTTCCGGGATGGGGGTCATTGCAGCGCTGGGATATCCGCAAAACCGCGGGCATCCGTACTCTGCCCCTGTCTTAGGAGATTGACATGGCAACTGGCACCGTGAAGTGGTTCAACTCGGAAAAGGGCTTCGGCTTCATCGAGCAGGACGGCGGCGGCCCCGACGTCTTCGCCCACTACTCGAACATCGCGTCCTCGGGCTTCCGTGAGCTCCTCGAGGGCCAGAAGGTTTCCTTCGACGTCACGCAGGGCCAGAAGGGCCTGCAGGCCGAGAACATCGTTCCCGCCTGATCGTCGAAGCACGCGAACCTCTCGGCCGGGGCCCGCACCAGAAAGGTGCGGGTCCCGGCTTGTGCTGTCACCAGGTCCAGGAAGGCATTTCCGTATGAATCGCTCCGACCGCCCGGCGCGTCCTGCCCGCAGGCGCTCCACGAACGCACGCGGAAAGGCCCCGGTGGCCGGCGGCGGCCAGACAAAGGGCACCGCGAAGAAGTCAGGCCGCGCGAAGGCGAGGCCCGTGCAGGGCGAATTCGCGCTGCCCGAGAGCATCACACCCGCGCTGCCCGCGGTCGAACAGTTCGCCGACCTCGACATGCCGGAGGCGCTGCTCAAGACGCTGGCCGCGCAGGGCGTGACCGAGCCGTTCCCGATCCAGGCCGCCACGCTCCCCAACTCCCTTGCGGGACGCGACATCCTCGGCCGCGGCCGTACCGGCTCGGGCAAGACCCTCGCCTTCGGCCTCGCACTGCTCGCCCGCACCGCGGGCCGGCGCGCCGAGCCGCGCTCCCCGCTCGCCCTGGTCCTGGTGCCGACGCGTGAGCTCGCCCAGCAGGTGACGGACGCGCTGACGCCGTACGCGACATCGGTGAACCTCCGCATGTCGACGGTCGTCGGCGGTCTCTCCATCACCAAGCAGGCGGGCACGCTCCGCCGCGGCGCCGAGATCATGGTGGCGACCCCCGGCCGTCTCAAGGACCTGATCGAGCGCGGCGACGCCGACCTCTCCCAGGTCCGTACGACCGTCCTCGACGAGGCCGACCAGATGGCCGACATGGGCTTCATGCCGCAGGTCACGGCGCTGCTCAAGCAGGTCGAGCAGGGCGGCCAGACGATGCTGTTCTCGGCGACGCTCGACAAGAACATCGACCGGCTCGTCCGGATGTTCCTGACCGACCCCGTCGTGCACTCCGTCGACCCGTCGGCGGGCGCGGTGACGACGATGGAGCACCACGTTCTGTACGTCGCCGACGAGACCGACAAGAAGGCGGTCGCGCTGCGTATCGCCGCGCGCGAAGGCCGCGTCATCCTCTTCCTGGACACCAAGCGTGCCGTGGACCGCTTCACGAAGCGGCTGCTCGCCAACGGTGTCCGGGCCTCCGGTCTGCACGGCGGCCGCTCGCAGCCGCAGCGCAACCGGACGCTCGACCAGTTCAAGAACGGACAGGTCACCGCGCTGGTCGCCACGAACGTGGCGGCGCGCGGCATCCACGTCGACGACCTCGACCTGGTCGTGAACGTGGACCCGCCCACCGACCACAAGGACTACCTCCACCGGGGTGGGCGTACCGCCCGCGCGGGTGAGTCCGGCAGTGTCGTCACGCTCGTACTCCCCGACGAGAAGCGGGAGATGACGCGTCTCATGTCCGACGCGGACATCCGCCCGAACACTGCGCGTGTGTCGTCGTCGGACGACGAGCTTGTCCGGATCACGGGTGCGAGGGAGCCCTCCGGGGTGCCGGTGGTCATAGAGGTGCCGCAGCAGCAGGCTGCTCCGCAGCGGGGGCGGCGTCGTCCTGCGGGTGGCCAGGGTGGCGGGCAGCGCCGTGCTCGCTCGGGCGGGTCTTCCCAGTCCCCCCGGGGCGAGGGAGGCCAGGGCCAGCCCCGGTCCACCGGCGGCGGTTCCGCCACCGGTGGCGGCGGTGGCCGCGCCCGACGTGGCGGCGGCCGAGGCGGCCCCTCCCGCCGAAGCGCGGCGTAGGGCTTCCGCCCGGGGTTGCGGAATGCCCGCACCCGCAGCCCCGGGGCACCGAACAAGCCTTTCCCGCCCTCCCCCAAGCTCTTAATGAGCAGGGGGGACCCCCTTCCCGATTGCCCCGCAGTGGGGTGGGTGGGGGAGGGCCGCACCATTCAGGCCGTTCGCGCCGTCGCTGCCTCGGCCTCGAGGCCATCCTCACCACGCACCATGAGACGTACCAGCAAGTTGAAGCCCGGAGGAGGGCATGATGGGTCGGAAGCGTCAGCCCGAGTCTGAGGTCGCGCCTGTGCGCGACCCCGCACCCGCACCTCGGCTTCTGCCCCTCGCGGACTCCCGGCAGGATCTCCGTGCCGACTGCGGGAACTGCTTCGGGCTCTGCTGCGTAGCGCTCACCTTTGCCAAGTCCTCGGACTTCCCCGTCAACAAGGCCGCCGGCACCCCCTGCGGCAACCTCCAGCAGGACTTCCGCTGCGGCATCCACCAGGACCTCCGCACGAAGGGCTACTCCGGCTGCACCGTCTACGACTGCTTCGGCGCGGGCCAGAAGGTCTCGCAGGGCACGTTCGACGGTGTCGACTGGCGGCAGGGCGACAAGGCCGCCGCCCGCCGGATGTTCGACGTGTTCCCGGTGATGCGCCAACTCCACGAACTGCTCTGGTACTTGACCGAGGCGCGCGACCTGCCCCAGGCCCGCTCCATCAGGCCGGACATCGAGCGCGCGCTGGCAGAGACCGAGCGGCTCACCCAGGGCACCCCCGCCGAAGTCGCCGCGACGGACGTCGCCGCGCACCGCGACGGCGTCAACACCCTTCTCCTGCGCACCAGCGAACTCGTGCGCGCGGACATCCGCCGGAAGAAGAAGGACCGCAGGGGAGCCGACCTGTTCGGCGCCAAGCTGAAGGGCGCCGACCTGCGCGGCGTCAGCCTCCGCGGCGCCTACCTCATCGCGGCGGACCTCCGCGGCGCGGACCTCAGGCAAGCAGACCTCATCGGCGCGGACTTCAGGGACGCCGACCTGCGCGGAGCAGACCTCACCGGCAGCATCTTCCTGACCCAGTCGCAGGTGAACGCGGCGAAGGGTGACGCGGCCACCAAGCTGCCGCCGGCGTTGACCCGGCCCTCGCACTGGAAGTAGCGGGCGCGGCCCTCACGCGTCGCACTCCACCACCGTCCGGCACAACCCGCACCGAGCCCGGATCCGCCTCCCGGCAGGCACCCGGATCCGCTGCCGGCACGTGGGACACGGGAACGAGACCCGCAGCGCACCGCCGCCGCTCCCGCTCCCGCCCGCGTCACGGGAGAACGCGTACGAGCCGCCCCGGGGCGCACCGCCCGCGGCGCCGTGATCCTGCGCGTACCGCCGGTCCTTCGCGTACCGCCGCCGCCCCGCCCACCCCGCTGCCGTCAGCGGCGGCTGCTGCTCGTCGCGCCGGGCCTCGGCGAGGCCCTTCGTGTAAGCCGTGTACGCCTGCGCGCTGGTGAACCATGTCTCCGGCGCCTCACCGAAGGCGATGGCCCGCTTGGCGAGGACGTACCCGAACTCCTCAGGAGTGAGATACCCGAGCTTTTGCGACGACGCCCCGTCCTCGCGGTAGGCGTCGAGGAGCAGCCACCCCGCGCCCAGATAGGTCGTGGCGGTGTCGGTGAGGATCTCGTTGTCGCGGGTGCCTGGGAACTCCAGGTCGAGTCGGTGCAGATAGACGTGCATGACCTCGTGGGCGAGTGCCGCGCCGATGTCCCGGCGGTGCGTACGGAACCGGTCGTTGAGCTCGATGAAGTACTCGGGCCCCGCGGCGAGTTCGACGTACGCGGCGTGCTCCATCTCGCGGAAGCTGACGATCATGCGGGCGTCGGGGAGGCGCAGATGCTGCACCATCTCCCGGGCGACCCGCTGTACGCCCAGATACAGGTCGTCCTGGTCGCTGAAGGCGACGTCGGCGGGGGAGACGCTGGTGTCGAAGGTGTGGACGGTGTCGTACGACAGGCGCTTGTACAGCGCGGTGATCGCGGAACGCACCGTCTCCAGGTGGGGATAGCCGTGCTGCACCGGCCCGCCGTCCGCCACGCGCGCACCCCCTGAAGCCGGTTCGACCGGTCCCGTCGCGTACGGGTTCGCCGCAACTTCGCCGCAACTCGACTCCACTGTAGGGCGGATCCCCTCATCCGGAACCAGCCCACGCGGAGCCCCCTGGCTGAAAACCGCCCCTTGCTCTATGCGGACACCGATCTCCATAATCCGCAACAACGCTTTGGCGGGCTCATGCCATCCACGCGCACCCTGTGGGGACGGCAAGGGCCCGTCACGCGTGCAACCCCCCACGAACCCCCCACGAAGGGAAGCCCGTTGAACACCAAGCTGCGTGGAGTGGCGAGAGCCGCCACTCTCGGTGCCATCGCCCTTGCGACCGCCGTCAGCCTCCAGCCCGCCGCCCAGGCGGCCCCGCACCCCGGCCCCAACCCGGGTGAGCGTGTGGTCGGTGGAACCCCCGCCGAGCAGGGTGAATTCCCGTTCATGGTCCGTCTGTCGATGGGCTGTGGCGGCGCGCTGTACGCCCAGGACATCGTGCTGACCGCCGCCCACTGTGTGGACGGCTCCGGCGACAACACCAGCATCACCGCCACCGGTGGCGTCGTGGACCTGGAGAGCCCCGACGCGATCAACGTGAAGTCCACCAAGGTCCTGCAGGCCCCCGGCTACAACGGCAAGGGCAAGGACTGGGCGCTCATCAAGCTCGAGAAGAAGATCGACCAGCCCACCCTGAAGATCGCCAAGGACGACAAGCTCAACAACGGCGACTTCGACATCGCGGGCTGGGGTGCCGACAAGGAGGGTGGCGAGCAGCAGCGCTACCTCCTCAAGGCGAAGGTCCCGTTCGTCAGCGACGACGACTGCAAGGCCGCGTACGGCGACCAGCTCACGCCCGGCGAGGAGCTCTGCGCCGGCCTCCCCGAGGGCGGCACGGACACCTGCCAGGGTGACTCGGGTGGCCCCATGTTCCGCAAGGACGAGGCGGGCGAGTACATCCAGGTGGGCATCGTCAGCTGGGGCGAAGGCTGCGCGCGGCCGAAGTTCCCCGGTGTCTACACCGAGGTCTCGACCTTCGCCGCGGACATAGAGAAGGCGGCGTCGGAGCTCTGAGGCACTAGCAGGGCACAACGCACCACACCAAGCGCGGGGCCGGACCAGTCGGTGGTCCGGCCCCGCGTCGTGTGTGTCCCCCCGGCACGCCGCCGCGCACCGTTAGTCCAACACCTGTCCCCCCTTTGTCCATGGGCGCACAAGTCCCGCACGGCGCAAGGTGATCGACACCGAGAACCGTCCCAGGAGGGGTGCCATGGTGTCGTCAGAAACGTCCGGGCCGAGCCGCCGAGCCGTCGTCGCGACGGGAGCACTGGCCGGTGTCGGCGCCGCCGTGGGCCTCGGCTCCGCCGCGTTCGCCGGGCCCGCGGCGGGCGAGACCGTGATCCGCTCCGCCACGCTGGAGGTGCGCGTCGCCACCGACTTCCCGCGCATCGTGTCGTACAAGGACCGGGCCACGAACGCGGTCCTGTACGCCCAGTCGGAAGCCGTCACGACGCTCCTGATCGACGAGAAGGAGCACACCCCGAAGGTCACCCACACCGCCGGTGACGACCGTGTCGCGTACGTCCTCAGCCTCACCGGCGGCACCACCGTCGCCGTCGAGATCGCCGTCGAGGGACGGCAGGTGCACTGGCGGGTGACGGAGATCGCCGACACCGACGCGCTGCGCGTGGGCACCCTCCGCGTCCCCGGCCTCGCCCTGCTCTCCGTACGCAGCGACCAGGCCGGCGCCGCACTGCTCGCCGCCAAGGTCCAGCTGGACAAGGACAGGAGCGGCGACACCGAGGTCAGGCCGACGCCGGACACCGCCGCGGAGGCGCCCACGGGATGCGCGTACGCCGTGGTCGCGCACGACAAGCTCGGCGGGGCGGTCGAGACCAACACCGTCTGGGACAAGCCCACCACCGAGGCGGGCACCACCTGGGAGAACGGCCGCCTCTGGCGGGAGACCGTCAAGCGGGACGGGTACGTGGAGGCCCGGCTCACGCCCGGCCAGTGGACGCACCGCGCGGCGACCGCGCCCGTCGGGGACACCGAGCCACTGCCGTACGCCACCGTCGTCGTCACCGGCGACCGGGGCGGCGACGGCAAGGTCGACTGGCAGGACGCCGCCATCGCCTTCCGCGACATCATGGTCACCCCGCTCGGCGCCGACGAGCAGCATCTGCGGGTTGTCCCGCACATCCCCTTCAATTTCGCCTCGCAGGCGACGAACCCGTTCCTGATGACCCTGGACAACGTCAAACGGATCAGCCTCGCCACGGACGGCCTGCGGCAGTACACCCTGCTCAAGGGCTACCAGTCCGAGGGCCACGACTCGGCCCACCCCGACTACGCGGACAACTACAACACGCGCGCGGGCGGCCTGGACGACCTCAACACCCTGGTCCGCGAGGGCAAGAAGTGGAACAGCGACTTCAGCGTGCACGTCAACGCCACCGAGTCGTACCCCGTCGCGAACGCCTTCTCGGACACGCTCGTCGACAAGGCCGACGAGCAGTGGGACTGGCTCGACCAGAGCTACCGCATCGACCAGCGCCGTGACCTCGTGTCCGGCGACATCATCCAGCGCTTCGCCGATCTGCGCGCCCAGACCGACAAGGCCCTGGGCACCCTCTACATCGACGTGTTCCGGGAGTCCGGCTGGACCTCCGACCGGCTCCAGCGGGCCTTCCGCGAGCAGGGCTGGATCGTCACGTCGGAGTGGGGCCACGGCTTCGAGCGCTCGTCGCTCTGGTCGCACTGGGCCACCGAGCCCGACTACGGCGGCGACACATCGCGCGGCATCAACTCCCGCCTGATCCGCTTCATCCGCAATCACCAGAAGGACGTCTTCGCCGACAAGTGGCCCACGCTCCTCGGCATCGCCCGCATGGGCAACTTCGAGGGCTGGGTCGGCAAGACGGACTGGACGTACTTCTACGACCTGATCTGGACCGAATCGCTGCCCGCCAAATACCTCCAGGCACACCCCATCAAGTCCTGGGGCGAGCACGAGATCACCTTCTTCGGCGACCCCGGGACGACCGTCTCCGACACCGGCGGCACCCGGCGCATCACGACCGACGGCCGCGTCGTCTACGACGGGGGCAGCTATCTGCTCCCCTGGGAGCCGCGCAAGGCCACGGATCCCGCCAAGTTGTACCACTACAACCCCAAGGGCGGCAGCGGCAGTTGGCAGCTGCCGAGGGGCTGGTCCGGCCTCTCCGAGGTCGCCCTGTACCGGCTCACCGACCAGGGGCGGGTCTTCGTCGCGGACGTCCCGGTGCGCGGGGGCGGTGAGGTGACGCTCGACGCCAAGGCCAAGCAGCCGTACGTCCTCTACCGCTCGCGCGCGCAGGCCGTGCCCGACCCGGAGTGGGGGCAGGGGACCCCGCTGCACGACCCGGGCTTCAACTCCGGCTCCCTGGACGGCTGGAAGGTGTCCGGACCCGCGTCCGTCGAGCTCAGCGACCTTGGCGACCACGAGCTCGTGATCGCCTCTGGCGGCGCGGCGGCCGTCGGCCAGCGGCTTGGCCGTCTGAAGGCGGGGACGTACGTCGCGTCCGTGCAGGTGGAGGTGGGCGCGAAGGCGGGTGAGGAGCGCAAGGCGAGCCTGGAGGTGCGCACCGCGGACGGGGTCACGGCGGCGAACTGGACGCGGACGTCCACGGCGGGGAACTTCGTGGCCGCCGACCGCAAGCACGGCACGCGCTTCCAGCGCATGTTCACGTACTTCACCGTGCCCGAGGGCGGTGGGGCGGTGGAGTTGACGCTGCGGGCCGATGCGGGGAAGGCACGCGTGCGGTTCGACAACGTACGGGTCGTCGCGAGCGGCCGCCCCGCGAAGCTGCCCCGCGGTGTCCTCGCCCAGGAGGACTTCGAGCATGTGCCGCAGGGCTGGGGGCCCTTCGTGAAGGGCGACTCGGGCGATGTCACCGATCCGCGCACGCATATCGCGCAGCGGCACGCGCCGTTCACTCAACGGGGCTGGAACGGGAAGGTGATCGACGACGTCGTCGACGGCGCGAACTCTCTGAAGTCGCGGGGGGAGAATGCGGGGCTTGTGTACCGGACTGTGCCGCATACGGTGCGTTTTGCTCCCGGCAAGCGGTACCGGGTCTCCTTCCGGTACGAGAACGAGAAGGCGGGGCAGTACGTGTGGGTGACGGCGGTGGACGCGCCGGGCCCGCGTGAGACGGACCGGAAGGAACTTCCGGTGGCCACGGAGCCGACGCCTCTCACGTACGAGTTCACGGCTCCCGCCAAGGGGGAGGCGTGGGTGGGCCTTCGTAAGACGGGGGACGACGGCAAGGCGGAGTTCGTCCTGGACGGCTTCGAGGTGCGGGAGCTCTAGGACTGGGGAGGGTCCGGGGCCTGCCCCGGACCCCCGTTCTCAGCCCAGCTCCACCCGCCCCCCAGCCCCCTCCAGCTCCAGCACCCACACCTCGTTGGCTCCCTCCCGCAGCACCGGCCCGGGAACGTACAGCGAGGTCTGTGGGCCCACCGCCCAGTAGCGGCCCAGGTTGAAGCCGTTCAGCCATACGAAGCCCCGGGTCCAGCCGGGGAGTTCGAGGGAGGCGTCCCCGGGGGAGCGGAGATCGAGGGCGCCGCGGTACAAGCCGGGGCGCCCGGCCCCCGCTTCCTCCGCAGCCGGAACGCCCCGCACGGCAGACGCCACGTCGAACGCGTCAAGCCGCAACCCCTGCGCCCGCACCCCGTGCAGATACTGCCGCTCGTGCAGAATCCCCCCGGTGATCCCCTTCGTCTCGCCCGTCCGCGGCCCGTAGTTGACCCGCCCCAGGGACTCCACCCACAGCTCCACGCGCGCGTGCCCCCCGACGGGGTCGGGGAGGGTCGGAGTCTCCTCCGTGAGGACACCGGATGACCGCACCCCGTCGACGTACGCGACCGCCAAGTCGCGAAGGCCCCGCACGCTCAGCGGCAGCGGACGCCGGGGACCCGGCACGGTCAGCGCGTAGCCGACCAGGCCGCGGTCGATGTCGAGCTCTTCGAAGGTGGGCGGTACCGCGCGCTCCACCACCGGGCCGCCCAGCGACTCCATGACGGTGGACAGCGGGGACCACTCCCCGAGCTCCGCCGCGACAGGGGCACCCAGCGCCGGCGGCTGGGCAGGTAGATCCGGGAGCGGGGCGTCCGCGTACTGCGCGAGGACCTCACGGAAGGCCCAGAACTTGGGCGTGGGGCGGCCGAACTCGTCGATGGGGGCGTCGTAGTCGTACGACGTCACGTCGGGTTCGAGGACGCCGTCGTGCAGCGCGCCGCCACCCCGGTTCGCCCCCGCCCAGCCCGCGAAGTTCGTACCTCCGTGTGCCATGTAGAGGTTCACGGAGGCTCCGCACTCCAGGATCTCGCGCAGCGCCGAAGCCGCGTCCGCCGCGTCCCGTACGACGTGCTCCGCGCCCCAGTGGTCGAACCAGCCGCACCAGAACTCCATGCACATCAGCGGCCCCTTGGCGCGGTGCCTGCGCAGGGTCTCGAAGGCGGCACGCGCCCCCGAGCCGAAGTTGGCCGTCGCCAGGACGCCGGGGACCGAGCCGCCGGTGAGCATGTGGTCCTCGGGGCCGTCGGAGGTGAACAGGGGGACGCTCACGCCCGCCGCGTGCAGAAGGTCGGTGAGGTGGCGCAGGTAGAGGGCGTCCGAGCCGTAACTGCCGTACTCGTTCTCCACCTGCACCATGATCACGGGGCCGCCCAGGTCGTGCTGGCGGGGCACGACCTCCTCCAGGAGGCGGTCGAACCAGCGGTCCACGCACTCCAGGTACTCCTCGTCACGGGTACGCGCGCGTGCCCCCACCGCACCGGTCACCCAGTGCGGCAGGCCGCCGTTCTCCCACTCGGCGCAGATGTACGGTCCCGGCCGGACGATCGCCCACAGGCCCGCCTCCTGGGCGGCGTCCAGGAAGCGGCCGAGGGCCTGGACGTCGTGGTACTCACCCGGGCGCGGCTCGTGCAGATTCCACGGGACGTACGTCTCCACGCAGTTGAGCCCCATCGCGCGCAGCATCGCGAGCCGATGCCCCCACTGCGCCTCGTGCACCCGGAAGTAGTGCAGCGCACCGGAGAGCAGCCGTACGGGCCGCCCGTCCAGCTCGAAATCGTCCTCGCCCACCGTGAACTCGGCCATCACTTCCCTCTCGCTCACTTACTGCTCGCCACGATCACCTCTGGCGGGCGGCAGGGTCCATGGACAAAGATCTAGGCGGGTTGGACGCAGCGGACGCGGCAGCCGCGGCGAGTGCACCAGAGTGCGGGACGAAAGGGGCACCAGCGGATGTATCACACGTGGATGCGGTATTTCACGCCGAGCCCGGCCCATCACAAGCTCGGCCTGGCCTGCCTGGGCGTCGGCCTGCAGCACGGCCTGCTGCCGACCGTGGGCCCGCGCACCCTCGACCATCATGTCGCCGTCGTCGTGAGCGCGGGCGGCGGCTGGTTCCAGGGCGTGGACGGCAGGCGTACGACGGTGACGGCGCCGGCGCTGATCTGGCTCACCCCGGGGGTGCGCCACCACTACGGGCCCGACCCGGAGAGCGGCTGGGACGAGTGCTTCGTCGACTTCACGGGCCCCGCGACGGCGACGTACACCGAACTCGGCTACATCGAACCCACCCGGCCCGTGGTGCCGCTTTCCGACGCCGCGGGGGCGCGCGCCGCCGTCGGGCGCATCGCGCGCGCGGCGCGGCGCGGCAATCCGCTCCTGGAGGTCGAGACGGGCGCCGCCGTCCACGAGCTGCTCGTCGCCCTGCGCCGGGCCCGCGCCGACATCGCCCCCGACGGCGATCCTGTCCTGCAGGCGCTGGCCCGCGACGCCTTCCAGCCACTTTCCGTCGCCGAGCACGCGGCACGGCACGGCATGACCCCCGCGGAGCTGCGCACCGCCGTCCGCCGCGGGGCCGGCTGCAGCCCCAAGGACTACCTCCTCGGCATCCGCCTGGGCCGCGCCAAGGAGCTGCTCGCCGCCACGGAGCTGCCGGTCGCGGCCGTCGCACGCCGCGTCGGCTACGACGATCCGGCGTACTTCTCGCGGCTCTTCACACGCCGCGTGGGCATGGCGCCGGTCCGCTTCCGTGAGCAGCAGGGACGCGCCGTACCCGGCGGCTGGTCCCAGCAGATACCGGACCCGGACCACCCACCCATTTTGCGCTCTTCCGGCGTCGGCGGGGGTGGAGCGGCAACGTAGGCTCGTGAGCCATGACCACCAGCCACAACACGACCGACGGATACGGATCCGGGGCGACGGACGAGGCCGTGCGCGCCGAGCTGTCCCGTCTGCGCGACAGCATCGACAACATCGACGCGGCCGTCGTCCACATGCTCGCCGAGCGTTTCAAATGCACCCAGCAGGTCGGCCATCTCAAGGCCAATCACCAGCTTCCGCCCGCCGACCCGGCCCGTGAGGCCCGGCAGATCGAGCGCCTGCGCGAACTCGCGGAGAACGCGAAGCTGGATCCGGCGTTCGCCGAAAAGTTGCTGAACTTCATCATCGCCGAGGTCATTCGCCACCACGAGACCATCGCCAAGTCCTCGTAGCGGCGGCGTCCGAGGCCGCCGGGCCCCGATCTCCGGGGGACCCGCACCGTTGTCGGCGGCATCGGGCAGCATGGACCCATGCCCGTACTGACGCGCGACGAAGCGCAGACCCGAGCCCAGCTCATCGACGTCCACCGGTACACGGTCGAGCTCGATCTGACCGTGGGGGACGAGACCTTCGACTCCCGCACCGTCATCCGGTTCAGCGCGCTCGCGGCCGCCGGGGCCGCCGGGGCCACGGTGGACACCTTCGTCGAGCTCAAGCCCGCCGAGCTGCGCTCCGTCACCCTCGACGGGCGGCCCCTCGACCCGGCGGGCCTCGACGAGAACCGTCTGGCACTCACCGGGCTCACCGAGGGCGAGCACGAACTGCGCGTCGACGCGGCCATGCGCTACTCCCGCACCGGCGAGGGCATGCACCGCTTCACCGACCCCAGGGACGGCGAGACGTACACGTACACGCAGCTGTTCATGGAGGACGTGCAGCGCGTCTTCGCCGCCTTCGACCAGCCCGATCTGAAGTCCGTGTTCGAGCTGACCGTCACCGCCCCCGATGGCTGGACGGTCCTCGCCAACGGCGTCACCGAGCACCAGGGCGGCGGCAGGTGGCGGGCGGCGGCGACCCCGCTGATCTCCACGTACCTCGTCGCCGTGGCGGCAGGCCCCTGGCACTCGGTGCGCACCGAGCACCGCGGGCTGCCGTTCGGCATTCACTGCCGCCGCTCGCTCGCGCCCTTCATGGACGCCGACGCCGACGAGCTCCTCGACATCACGCGCGCGTGCTACGACCGCTACCACGAGAAGTTCGAGGAGCCCTACCCCTTCGACTCCTACGACCAGGCGTTCGTCCCGGAGTTCAACGCGGGCGCGATGGAGAACCCCGGACTCGTCACCTTCCGCGACGAGTTCGTCTACCGCTCCGCCGTCACCGACACCGAGCGGCAGACCCGCGCCATGGTCATCGCCCACGAGATGGCCCACATGTGGTTCGGCGACCTCGTCACCCTGCGCTGGTGGGACGACATCTGGCTCAACGAGTCCTTCGCCGAGTACATGGGCTTCCAGACCACCGCCGAAGCCACCCGTTTCACCGACACCTGGACGGACTTCGGGGTCACCCGCAAGGCCTGGGGGTACGACGCCGACCAGCGCCCCTCCACCCACCCCGTCGCGCCCGACCCGGACGCCGTGCCCGACACCGCGTCCGCGATGCTCAACTTCGACGGCATCTCGTACGCCAAGGGCGCCTCCGCGCTGCGTCAACTCGTCGCCTGGCTCGGCGAGAAGGACTTCCTGGCCGGCATCAACACCCACATCGCGCGGCACAAGTTCGGCAACGCGACGCTCAAGGACTTCATCGAATCGCTCGCCCACAACACCGACCGCGACGTGCACGGCTGGGCCGATGCCTGGCTGCGCACCACCGGCGTCGACACGCTCACCTCGACGGTCGGGCACGACGCCCGCGAGTGGACCCTCACCGTCGACCGCGACGGCAGCCGCCCGCACCGCATCGCCGTCGGCGTCTACGACCGTGACCTCACCGACGGGCGTGGCCTCGTGCTGCGCGAGCGGTACGAGACGGACGTCCCGCACTCCGGGCCTACGGCACCGCGCGACGGCGGGCGCCCTGCCCTGATCGTCCCCAACGACCAGGACCTCACCTACACCAAGATCCGCCTCGACGAGGTCTCCCAGGAGACGGCGCTGCGGAACCTGTCCAGCGTCCCCGACGCCCTCACCCGCGCCATCCTGTGGAACAGCCTGCGCGACCTGGTCCGCGACGGTGAACTCGCGGGCGCCGCCTATGTGCGGGCCGCCCGCGAGCACCTGCCCGAGGAGACCGACCTCGCCGTCGTCCAGGGCGTCCTCACCTTCGCCACCGCCCAGATCGCGGGCCGCTACCTCCCCGCCGACGAGCGGTCCATCGCCCTGACCACCCTCACCGAGCTGTGCCGCGACCTGATCCGGCGCACGGAGGACGGCTCGCACGCGGGCCTGCGGCTCACCGCCGTGCGCGGCTTCATCGACGTGGCGACGCGGCCCGACCCGCTCCAGGAGTGGCTCGCCGAAGGCACCGTGCCCGGCGGCCCCGAACTCGACCCCGAACTGCGCTGGCGCGCCCTGACCCGCCTCGCCGTCCTCGGTGCCGTCGACGATTCCGCGATCGCCGCCGAGCTGGAGCGCGACCCCAGCGCCGCGGGGCAGGAAGGCGCGGCCCGGGCCCGCGCGGCGCTGCCGGACCCGGAGGCCAAGCGGCGGGCGTGGGAGGCGATGTTCACGACCGACGACCTCTCCAACTACCTCCTCACCGCCACCGCCCAGGGCTTCTGGCACCCCGAACAGGCCGATCTCGTAAGGGAGTACGTCCCGCGCTACTTCGAGGACGCGGTGGCCGTCGCGGCCCGCCGCGGCCCCGCCATCGCCGACGTCGCGGGCCGCTGGGCCTTCCCCACCCCCGCGGTGGACCCGCAGACCCTCCGCCTGGGCGAGCAGTGCCTGCGCGAGGCGGACCCGATCCCGGCACTGCGCCGCAAGCTGGCAGACCAACTGGACGACCTGGCAAGGGCGCTGAGGGTGAGGGGCTAAACCGGGGGAGCCCCTAGCATCCCGTCCCGCCCCAACACCCTTTCTCTACACGGCAGTACCACTTTCGGGTTCGGATCGTTGAGCTCCCCGGGCGTGCCGTGCGCGTGGCGTACAGGCTGGTGCCCCGCCCGTGCGCACCCGAAGGACGTCCCCCATGAGCACTCCGCCGCCCCTCGCCGGAGGTGTCCAGGGTCCCGCCGCGCTGCGGCCGCTGCTCGCCGTCACCCTGGACGCCCTGCGCGACGGGGCGCTCGCGCGCGGCGGTCCGCTGCCCGCCGGCGGGCCCACCGCCGTCGCCCTGCGGGTGCGCGAGGCCACCGGCGACGTGCTGCCCGCGCGCGGCGAAGGCGCCGAAGTCGCCCTGCGCGCACTGGTGCGAGCCGTCGCCGCGGGGGCCGCCGACCCGGCCGACGCGCTGTGCGCCGCCCATCTGCACTGCCCGCCGCTCGCGCTCGCCGTCGCCGCCGACCTCGCCGCGTCCGCGCTCAACCCGTCCATGGACTCCTGGGACCAGGCACCCGCGGCCTCCGCGATCGAGGTCCAGGTCACCCGCGCCCTCGCGGCAGAGGTGTACGGCGCAGATCCCGCGGGCGACGCCCTGGTCACCACCGGCGGCACCGAGTCCAACCAGCTCGCGCTGCTCCTGGCCCGCGAGCACACCGTCGCCCACGGCCCCGTGCACGTCCTCGTCGGCGAGAACGCCCACCACTCGCTCCCCCGCGCCGCCTGGCTCCTCGGCATGCCCGAACCGGCCGTGGTCCCCGCCCCTTCGGGCACCCTCGACCCCGTCGCGCTCGACGAGGCGCTCAGCCAGCTCACAGGACCGCCAGGATCGGTCCTCGTCGCCGCCACCGCGGGCACCACCGACGCCGGGCTCATCGACCCCATCGACCAGATCGCCGACCTCTGCGCCGCCCACGGCGCCCGCCTCCACATCGACGCCGCGTACGGCGGCGGGCTCCTCTTCAGCGACGTACGAAGAGAACTGCTGCGCGGCATCGAGCGGGCCGACAGCGTCACCCTCGATCTGCACAAGCTCGGCTGGCAGCCCGTCGCCACCGGGCTGCTCCTGGTCCGCGACCCGCGCGACCTCCGCATCCTCGGCCACCACGCCGACTACCTCAACGCCGACGACGACACCGAAGCGGGCCTCCCCGACCTCCTCGGCCGCTCCCTGCGCACCACCCGCAGGCCCGATGTCCTGAAGATCGCCGTGACGCTGAAAGCCCTCGGGCGGGACGGCATCGGCGCTCTCGTCGACCAAGTGTGCGCGCGGGCCGACGAGTTCGCCGACCTCGTCGCCGCGCACCCCGGCTTCGAGCTCTACGACCGGCCCGCCATCAGCACCGTCCTCTTCCGGCCCGCAGGCGCCGACGACGAGCACATCGCGCACGTCAGGCGGCACCTGCTCGGCGAAGGCAGCGCCGTCCTCGGCAGGGCCCGGCTCGAAGGACGCCGCTGGCTCAAGGCCACCCTGCTCAACCCCTACACCCGGCCCGGCGAACTCGCCGAGATCCTGAAGCTCGTGGAAGGAACCACCCCCCGATGACCGGCCAGAACGCGCAGCCCACCCCACCGCTCACCACGCCCGACGAACCCCGGGACCTGGTCGGCATCGGCATCGGCCCCTTCAACCTCTCCCTCGCCGCCCTCGCCCAGCCGCTGGCCGGTCTCGACACCGTCTTCTACGAACAGCGGCCCGGCTTCCACTGGCACCCGGGGCTCCTCATCGAAGGGTCCAGTCTCCAAGTCCCTTTCCTGGCCGACCTGGTGACTCTTGCCGACCCGGCGAACCCCTGGTCCTTCCTCAGCTACCTCAAGACCAGTGAGCGGCTCTTCCCGTTCTACTTCGCCGAGCGGTTCCACATCCAGCGCGCCGAGTACGACGCCTACTGCCGCTGGGTCAGCGAGAACCTGCCCGGGCTGCACTTCGGACACCAGGTCGACGCGGTGCGCTGGAACGCCGAACGGGCCCTCTTCGAGGTCGACTTCACCCAGCTGGACGCGGAGGGAGAAGCCGAGGCGCTCGGCCGGACATACACGAGGAACGTCGCCCTCGGGGTCGGCACCGCACCGTACATTCCTGAGCCCCTGAAGCCCCTCGCGGACGCCCCCGCCGTGCCGGTGATCCACGCCTCGGACTATCTCCTGCACCGCGACCGTCTGCTCGACGCCGAGCACATCACCGTCATCGGCTCGGGCCAGTCCGGCGCCGAGGTCTTCCTCGACCTGCTGGGGCGCCGCCCCGTGGGCGCCGAGAAGCTCCACTGGCTGGCCCGCACCGAGGCCTTCGCGCCCATGGAGTACTCCAAGCTCGGCCTGGAACACTTCACGCCCGACTACACCCGCTACTTCCACGCCCTGCCCGAAGCCGTGCGCGACGGCCTCGTCCCGCACCAGTGGCAGCTGCACAAGGGCATCGACGCCGACACCATCGCCGCCATCCACGACGAGCTCTACCGGCGCACCCTGCACGGCGGCTGGCCCGACGCCGTCCTCACCCCCGGCGTCAGCGTGCGCACCGCGGGCCGCGTCGCCACCACCCGCGTCGAGCTCCACCTGGAACATCTCCAGCAGGGCACCCGCTCCCGCCTCACCACCGACGCCGTCGTCCTTGCCACCGGCTACCGCGAGCGACCCCTCGGCCAACTCCTTGGCGGCCTCGACGCGTTCATGCGCAGGGACGCATCCGAACGCCCCCGCATCGACGAGCGGTACCGCCTCGTCCTCGACCCGTCCGTCACCGGCCACGTCTACGTCCAGAACGCCGAGCGCCACACCCACGGCGTCGGCGCCCCCGACCTCGGCCTCGCGGCCTGGCGCAGCGCCACCATCCTCAACTCCGTCACGGGCAAGGACCCTTACCCGCTGCCCCGGCGCACGGCATTCACCAGCTTCGGGCTCCAGGAGCCGCAGGGCCGCGAGACGGTCACCACCATCGGGGAACAGCGGAGCAACCTCGTACGCCTCAAGAGCTGAGCTCTCCCACCGGCGCCACAGCCTTCCGCGTCCTCGGGCACGACCACACCGCCACGCCCTTCACCACCCCGGCCTCCAGCGGATGGGAGCCGGGGTGGGTGGGGCACTCGGGCCACGTCGCGGGCTTCAGGGCTGCGCACAGCTCCTCGACGGCCCAGTCCTGGACCTGGTCCGCGAGATCCGCCACGCGCTCGGCGGGGCTCTGCCACGCGGAGACGGAGACGCCCTGGCCCGAGCCACCAGGCGCGTAGAGCATGATCACGTCCTCGCCGAGCCTCATGAAGTCCCGCTCCTCATGGACGATCGGCCGCACGGCGCACGTGGCCCTCACGTCCCGGAGCACGACGTCGAGCGCCTCCGCGAGTGCCCTGTCCTTGAGATGTACGAGCTGGTCATCCATGAACGCGATTGTGCGCCGCGCGCCGCCGTCACGTCGCGCAAATACTCCCGCTCAGAAGACCGGCGTGCCGTCCCGGGTCAGCTTCCAGTCCACCGTCGCGAACGTGCCCGGGTCGACCGTGCCCTTCGCCTGCACCCACTGGATAATCGTGTTGCGGATTTCGTCCGAGTTCGCCCACAGCTGCTTGGCGCCCGCGATGTGCGGGAAGTTCCCGCCGCCGCCGGCACGGTAGTTGTTCACCGCCAGCACGAACTCGGCCTTGGGATCGATCTCCTTGCCGTCGAAGCTGAACTTCACGATCCGGGAGCCCGCCGCCTTGGCGATGTCGATCTCGTACGTCACGCCGTACAGCGCGTCGTAGTTGTAGTCCGGGATGTTGTCCGCGTTCGTGAGCCTCGCCGGATCGACCGGCGCGCCGACCGCCGTCTGCACGTAGTAGCGGGCCGAGAACTCCAGATACTCCTTCAGCTGCGCGCCCGTCACGATCCGCGCCTCCAGGGTGTTCTCGAACGGGTAGAGGCCCGCCGCGTCCTTGATGGTGATCTCGCCCTGCGGGATCTTCGCCGTGCGCGAGAAGCACGAGGCCTGGGAGAGCACGGGCAGCGCCGCGTACTGGCCGCCCTTGAGCGCCTCCTTGACCGTCTCCGCCTGGACATGGTTGATCAGGTCGATGATCGGCACGTCCTTGTACGGGCCTTCGGCCGTGCTCATCGCCTGCGTCGACGTGCCGATGACCTGGTTGACGTACGCGACGACCTTCTTGTGCTCGTCCCCCAGCAGCTTGGTGACCTTCGCGTCCTCCGCCGCCGTATTGGAGTTGAGGACCTGCGCGCCCACCTTCTCCACCGTCCAGCGGCCCTTCGACCACACCAGGTCGAAGTCGAAGAGGGTGAGGCGCTGGCCCCACTTCAGAGGCTCGGAGAGGACGACCTTCTTGCCGGTCTCCTTGTTCTCCACGAAGTACTCGGCGATCTCCGTGTGCGCGTGCCCGACCAGGATCGCGTCGATCCCGGGCACCTGCTCGGCCACCAGACCGGCCGCGTTCTCGATGTACGGCAGCTGGTCACCGTACGAAGAGGTGCCGCTGGAGCCGGAGTGCGCCGAGACGATCACGACGTCCGCGCCCATGGACCGCAGCTTCGGCACCCACTTCGCCGCCTGCTCCTCCAGGCCCGGGAACGTCATCTTGCCCCGGACGTTCGCCTTGTCCCAGATCGCGATGCCGGGATTGGTCAGGCCGAGCACCGCCACCTTCACGTCCCGGCCGTGCGGGGTGCGAAGACGCTTCATGAAGTACGGCGGGAAAGCGGGCTTCTGCGTCTTCGCGTCGAGCGCGTTCGCACCGAGCAGCGGGAAATCGCACTGCTCCTCGAATTTCCGGAGCACCGGAATTCCGTAGTTGAACTCGTGGTTGCCGAGCGCCGCCGCGTCGTAGGCGATGCTGTTCATCGCCTGCGCCATCGGATGGACCGGGCCGCGCTCGGCGGTGATCGGGTCGATCTTGGCGTAGTAGTACGAGAGCTGGGTGCCCTGAATGGTGTCGCCCGCGTCGATGAGAAGCGTGTTGCGGCGGCCTCTCTCCTCGCGGATCTCGTTCACGAGCGTCGAGATCTTCGCCAGGCCCACGTCGTTGTGGTCCTTGTCGTCGAACTCCTTGTCCGTGAAGTAGTCCCAGTTGAAGACGTTGCCGTGCAGGTCCGTGGTGCCCATGACGGTGAACGAGTACCGCTTCTTCGGCCGGGCGGGCTTCCCGGACGCCTGGGCGACGGCGGGCGGCGCGGCGGCCACGCCTCCGGCGAGCACCACGCCCGTGGCTGCGGACTTCCCCAGGAACTTCCGGCGGTTCAGCGGCATTTCGTACTCCCCTTGGACCTTTGGTCGACCGATGTAACGCGCGTAGATTCTGTCGCCGACCGCCCCACCGGCAACAGACCCCGCAGGTTTCGATCCGGTGACTGTCCGGTGCCGCGCGCCACGTCCGACGGCTGTGCGGTGCGGCCGACCGGTGCGAGAGTGGCCGCATGGATGACACGACCCCCACCCCGTCCGGCACCACCACTCCGTTCGGCACCCCCGACGCCCCGCGCCTCGCCGTCAAGGGCGAGGCCCACCTGGAAGTCGACCCCGAGATCGCCCGCATCGGCATCACCGTGAGCGCGCGCGGCAGCGACCGGCGCGACGCCCTGAACGACCTGACGCGGCGCAACGCCGCCGTCCTCGACCTCATCAAGTCGTACGGCGAAGCGGTGGAGAAGCTGGAGACCGGGGCCTTCTCCATCACCCCCGAACTCACCAAGCGGGGCAAGGGCGAACGCGTCCGCACCTACCACGGGCGGGTCACCGTCACCGCCGAACTCACCGACTTCACCGCACTCGGCGAACTCACCACCCGGATCGCCGACTTGGAGCTGACCCGGGTGGACGGGCCGTGGTGGTCGCTGCGGCCCGACTCACCCGCCCACCGCCAGGCCCGCCAGCAAGCGGTCCGGGAAGCGGTGCAGCGGGGCCGGGAGTACGCGGAGGCGCTGGGGGCCGGTCTTGCCGCCCTTGTGGAGCTCGCCGACATCGGCGCGGAGAACGCGGCGCCGTACGGCTACGGGGGAGCGCCGACCGCCATGCGCTCGGTCGCGTACGGAGGCGCCGCGGACATGGCCCAGGAGGCGGCGCCCCTGGACCTCGAACCCCAGCGGCAGCGCGTCTACGCACAGGTCAACGCGCGCTTCACCATGACGCCTCCGCAGCTGTAGCCACAGATGTGCTTGACAGTGCGGGGCGCTTGGTAAATCGCTCATCAGAGCAGCGCCCCGCACAATTCAACACTTGTCAATAACCTTTCACGCAAAGGTTGTTGAGTAGTCATGCCCAGCCAATTCTCTACCCGCCGGTAAGGCCTAGGGTCGAACCATGCGCCGAGCAAAAATCGTTTGTACTCTGGGCCCCGCCACCGACTCGTACAACCAGATCAAGGCACTGGTCGACGCCGGAATGGACGTGGCCCGCTTCAACCTCAGCCACGGCACCTACGCCGAGCACGAGGAGCGCTACCAGCGCGTACGCAAGGCCTCCGACGAGAGCGGCCGCAGCGTCGGCGTCCTCGCCGACCTTCAAGGCCCGAAGATCCGCCTCGGCCGCTTCAGCGAAGGTCCCGTACTTCTCGAACGGGGCGACGAATTCACCATCACCGTCGAGGAAGGCGTCCAGGGCGACCGCCAGACCTGCGGCACGACCTACGGCGGACTCGCCGAGGACGTCACCCCCGGCGAGCGCATCCTCGTGGACGACGGCAAAGTGACCCTGGAGGTCACCGCGGTCGACGGCCCCCGCGTCACGACCACAGTCGTCGAGGGCGGCATGGTCTCCGACAACAAGGGCCTCAACCTCCCCGGCGTCGCGGTCTCCGTACCCGCCCTCTCCGACAAGGACGAGGCCGACCTCCGCTGGGCCCTGCGTTCAGGATTCGACGTCATCGCCCTGTCCTTCGTACGCAGCGGACGCGACATCGAGGACGTCCACCGCATCATGGACGAGGAAGGCCGCAGGCTCCCCGTGATCGCCAAGGTGGAGAAGCCGCAGGCGGTCGAGAACATCGAGGACATCGTCGCCGCCTTCGACGGCATCATGGTCGCCCGCGGCGACCTGGGCGTCGAAATGCCCCTGGAGCAGGTGCCGATCGTCCAGAAGCGCGCCATCAAGCTCGCCAAGCGCAACGCCAAGCCGGTCATCGTCGCCACCCAGATGCTCGACTCGATGATCGACAACTCCCGGCCCACGCGCGCCGAGGCCTCCGACGTCGCCAACGCCGTGATCGACGGCACGGACGCGGTGATGCTCTCCGGCGAGACCAGCGTCGGCAAGTACCCCATCGAGACGGTCCGCACGATGGGCCGCATCGTCGAGGCCGCCGAGGAGGACATCCTCGCCAAGGGCCTCCCGCCGCTGACCGAGCGCAGCAAGCCCCGCACACAGGGCGGCGCGGTGGCCCGCGCGGCCGCCGAGATGGGCGACTTCCTCGGCGCCAAATTCCTCGTCGCCTTCACCCAGTCCGGCGACACGGTCCGCCGCCTCTCCCGCTACCGCTCACCGATCCCACTCCTCGCCTTCACCCCCGACCGGGCGACACGCTCACAACTGAACCTCACCTGGGGCGTGGAGACCTTCCTCGGCCCGCACGTCGAGTCGACGGACGCGATGGTGAACCAGGTAGACGAACTCCTCCTCAAGCTCGGCCGCTGCGAACGCGGCGACATCGTGGTCATCACGGCGGGCTCCCCGCCCGGCGTCCCCGGCTCGACCAACCTCGTCCGCATCCACCACATCGGCGAGGACGACACCCCCAAGTAGCCGTTCTCCCATCGCCCCTACGGCGTGACGATGGCGAAAGCCGAATCCGGCTTGTCCACCACGCCGAGCAGATCGGACAGCAGCGAGGCGTCACCCTCGACCTTGATATCACCGAGCCCCTTGCCGCCCAGCATGGCGAGCAACTGGGGCTTGGTCATGGTGAGGGTGACACCCGCGTCCGGGCTCTTCTCCGTGTCGCTGCGATACGTCAACACGCCATTCCGCAGCGTCAGATGCCAGACCTTCCCGAGGGCCGGAAGGCTCCAGTCCATCCGCAGATTCAACTCCCACGCCCGGGGGCCGTTGATCCGGACCGCCACGGAGTCGATCAACTGATCCACCGACAACGCCATCAACATGTCCGCGCTCGTCACGGACGTCGGAGAGTCCCGTACACCCTCACGCAACTCCTGGGCACCCATCAGATAGAAGTTCCGCCAGACCGCGTTCTCCGATGCCTGCCCCAACTTCACGTACAGCTCGGCGAGTTCGGCCTTGGCCGCCTTGTGCCCGGGGTCGGCGAACACCACATGATTCAGCAGCGTCACCGCGAACCGCAGATCGCCGCTCCTGGCGAACACCTTCGCCTTGGCGACCGTCGCGGTGCGGCCCCCCATCGCCTTGACGTACCGCTTGGCCTCCTCGACCGGCGGGTGCTCCCACAGGTGCGCGGGATTGCCGTCGAACCAGCCCATGTACCGCTGGTAGATGCCCTTCACGTTGTGGCTGAGCGAGCCGTAGTAGCCGCGGTTCGCCCACACCCCGGCGAGCGTGGGCGGCAACTCGATCTCCTCGGCGATCTCGCGCCCCGTCATCCCCGCATTGATCATCCGCAACGTCTGATCGTGCATGTACGCATACAGATCCCGCTGCTGCTCAAGCAGTTCGACGATCGTGTCGCCACCCCACGTCGGCCAGTGATGCGAGGCGAAGGCGACATCGACCCGCCCGTCGAACAGCACCACCGACTCGTCGAGATACCGCGCCCACTGCCGGGCATCCCGCACCTGCGCGCCACGCAACGTGATGATGTTGTGCATCGTGTGTGTCGCGTTCTCGGCCATGCAGACGGCGCGCAGGTCCGGGAGTACGAAGTTCATCTCCGCGGGCGCCTCGGTCCCCGGCGTCATCTGGAACTCGAACTTCACGCCGTCGACGGTCTCGACCTGGCCGGTCTCCGTGATGTCCTTCGTCGGCGGGATCAGCCCGATCGACCCGACGGAAACGGTCTGCCCGAGCCCGCAACCGATCTGCCCCGCAGGGGACTTGGGCAGCGTGGCGCCGTACATGTAGCCGGAGCGCCGCTGCATCGCCGTACCCGCGTACACGTTCTCGGACACCGCGTGCTCCATGAACCCGTCGGGTGCCAGGATCGGTACGCCGTCCTCGGCACCCGCCGGCAGCACGCCACGGCAGCCGCCGAAGTGGTCGACGTGGGGGTGGGTGTAGATGAGCCCGGTGACCTTCTTGTCGCCACGGTGCGTGCGGAACAGCTTCAGCGCGGCAGCGGCTGTCTCCGCCGAGATCAGCGGATCGATGACGATGATCCCGGTGTCGCCCTCGATGATCGTCATGTTCGACAGATCGAGGCCGCGGACTTGGTAGATCCGGTCGGCGACCTTGTAGAGGCCCTGCTTCGACACGAGCTGGGACTGCCGCCACAGGCTCTTGTTCGCGGACTTGGGCGCGTCCTTCTTCAGGAAGTCGTACGCGTCGTTGTCCCAAATGACCTGGCCCTTGGCGTTCTTCACGACACCCGGAGTGAGGGCGGCTATGAACCCCTTGTCGGCGTCGGCGAAGTCGTCACCGCCCTTGCTCGTGCCCTCGCGGTCGATCGCGGAGGCGGTGTGCGGGTTCAGGGCCACGGCCGCCGCGGCGGCACCCGCGGCGGCGACTACGAAACTGCGCCGGTTCAAGGGAGTCATGGGGCCGAAGATCGCAGCGGGGTACGGGGCGGTCAAGGAATCGGCGGGGATTTGGGGCAGCTCCCAGGGTGGGCCGGGGAGGGGAGTGACGCGTCCTATTGCGCGGGCGGGGTTGAGTCAGTATTTGGGGCCTACATGGGTGTCCATGAGGGCTACGGAGGCTTTGCGGGCGATGGAGATGTTGAAGGGGTCGCTGCCGCGGGCGAGGGAGGTCCACTCGACGCCGACCTTGTCGAGGGTGTCAGTGAAGAGTTTCCGGATGTCGTCCGACTTGTTGCTGAAGAAGTAGCGGGGGTACTCGTAGCGCTTCAGCTCGCCGCCGACGGTCTTCTGTGTCCAGTTGGCGATCCGACAGCCGTCGGAGTGGATGAGTCCACGGATGAACTGCCAAGGGTGAGCGTCAATGATTGTCTGCTGCCAGGGCTCTAGCATGATGCGGCGTTCGTGCTTCTTGCCTGCTCCGTGCTGCGGAAACATGCACCACAGGTGGTTCGAGTAGACCTTGACGTTGTGGCACCCGGTCCTACGGACTCGGCAGACGGAGTTGTCCGGGAAGACAGCCTGCATGGCCTGCTCGCAATCGTCCATGAGCCCTGGCCATGCGTCTCCGCAGGCGATCATGAGGCTGGGGACTCGGTGGCCGGAGTACTGGATGATGTGCCCGTCTCCGAGATATAGCCCTAGGAGATACGAATACGCGGAGGCATCGAGCTCGCGACCGTCACATCGCGGGCACTTAGGGTTGGGTCTGCCCGGACACTCTCCCCGTTTGGCACGATCCATGTGCAGCCAGTAGCTGATGGTGCCGAGCGGGACATTCAGCTGGCGGGCAACGTCGGCGTTCTTCGTCCCGCCTCGGAGCAGTGTGAGTGCCTTCTGTCGTACCTCTGTGCCGTGGAAGTTCATGCGGCCACTCTGTGCGACTGATCGTGGCGGTACGTAGCAAAAAGCGGATGTTCACGAGAACGTGAACATCCGCTTCCTGTGTGAAAGTGCCCGGTGTGGGATTCGAACCCACATGCCCATAGGGCACGGCATTTTGAGTGCCGCGAGTCTCACCAGTTCCTCCAACCGGGCAGGCTGGTCGGCTGTCAGGAAGTGTACCGGGTCACCGCGTGCCGCTGCAGCTAGGTAGGCTGGCGAGGCAGCTGTACCTGCCCGGCCCGTAACAAGGAGCCCCCGTGACTTCCCCCGAGTCGCCCCAGCCCGTAGCCGATGACGACGACAAGTCGCACGTGCCTCCGCTGACGACCCGTGTCGTCATCGCCGAGGACGAGGCTCTTATCCGGCTCGACCTCAAGGAAATGCTCGAGGAGGAGGGCTACAGCGTCGTCGGCGAGGCCGGTGACGGTCAGAAAGCCGTCGAGCTGGCCCGGGAGCACAAGCCCGATCTGGTGATCCTGGACGTGAAGATGCCCGTCCTCGACGGCATCTCGGCGGCCGAGAAGATCGCCGAGGAGAGCATCGCCCCGGTCCTCATGCTCACCGCCTTCTCGCAGCGCGACCTCGTCGAGCGGGCCAGGGACGCGGGCGCGATGGCGTACCTGGTGAAGCCCTTCAGCAAGACCGACGTCGTCCCGGCCATCGAGATGGCCGTCTCGCGCTTCACGGAGCTGAAGACGCTGGAGAAGGAGGTCGCGGACCTCACCCTGCGTCTGGAGACCCGGAAGCTGGTGGATCGCGCGAAGTCGATCCTGCAGACCGAGTACGGCCTGACGGAGCCCGCCGCGTTCCGGTGGATCCAGAAGACGTCGATGGACCGGCGGCTTTCGATGCAGCAGGTCGCGGAGGCCGTCATCGAGGACGCCGAGGAGAAGAAGGCGTCCAAGGGGCAGTAGCTCCCGCGTACGTACGTAAGAGGCCCGCACCCCGTATCTACGGGGCGCGGGCCTCTTACGTACGTACGCGAAGTGCTGCTCAGTCCTCGCCGAGGTACGCCTTGCGCACCGACTCGTCGTGCAGCAGATCGTTCCCCGAGCCGGACAGGACGATCTTGCCGACCTCCATGACATGGCCGTGATCGGCGAGGGAGAGCGCCGCCTGGGCGTTCTGCTCGACGAGCAGGATGGTCGTGCCCTGGGACTTGAGCTCGGCGATCGTCGCCATGATCCGCTGCATCATGATCGGCGAAAGGCCCATGGAGGGCTCGTCGAGCATGAGCAGTTTCGGCTGGGACATCAGGGCGCGCCCCATGGCGAGCATTTGCTGCTCACCGCCGGAGAGGGTGCCCGCGGCCTGCTTGCTGCGTTCCCCGAGAATGGGGAAGAGCTCGTAGGCGCGCTTGATGTCCTTTTCGATGCCTGCTTTGTCGCCGCGGAGATACGCGCCGAGCCGCAGATTGTTCTCGATCGTCATGCGCGGGAAAATGTGCCGCCCCTCGGGGGAGTGGGCGAGACCGAGCGCGACGATCTGGTCGGCGCGGTATTTCCGCAGCGGTTTTCCGTTGAATCGGATGGTGCCGCCGACCGGCTTGAGAAGGCCGGAGAGCGTGCGCAGGGTGGTGGTTTTTCCTGCGCCGTTGGTGCCGATCAGGGTGACGACCTCGCCGGCTTCGACCTTGAAAGAGATGCCTTTGACGGCTTCGATCTTGCCGTAGGCGACTTTGAGGTCTTCGACTTCGAGCAGTGTGGTCATCAGTGGTTCTCCTCGTCGCCCGAGCCGCCGGTCTCCGTGCTGCCGGGGTCTCCTTCGAAGGGCTCGCCCAGATATGCGGCGATGACGCGGTCGTCCTGCTGGACGGTCTCGCTGTCGCCTTCGACGAGTTTCTCGCCCTGGACGAGTACGGCGACGCGGTCGCACAGGTTGAAGATGAAGCGCATGTCGTGCTCGATGACGAGTACGGCGATGCCCATGTCCCGGATGGCGAGGACGAGTTCCTCGGTGGCGCGGGTTTCCTGCGGGTTCATGCCCGCGGTCGGCTCGTCCAGGAGGAGCAGGCCCGGCTCGCTGGCAAGGGCGCGGGCGATCTCCAGCTTGCGCTGCTCGCCGTAGGGCAGGTTGCGCGAGAGGTGCTCGGCCTTGTCGGCGAGGCCGACGAACTCCAGGAGCTCCATCGCGCGTTCCTTGGACGCGGCCTCCGCCTTGTGGAAGCCGGGGCCGCGCAGGAGGGCTGACCAGAGGCCTTCCTTCGTACGTGTGTGGCGGCCGACCAACACATTCTCGAGGACCGTCATGTTGGCGAAGAGCCGGATGTTCTGGAAGGTGCGGGCCACGCCGGCCGCGGTGACTTTGAAGGACTTGCTGGGCAGGACTTTGCCCTTGTACCGGACCTCGCCCTCGCTGGGGATGTAGAGGCCGGTGAGGCAGTTGAAGAAGGTGGTCTTGCCCGCGCCGTTCGGGCCGATCAGGCCGACGATCTCGCCGCTGTTGACCTGGAGGTCGACCGAGCGTACGGCGGTCAGGCCGCCGAAGCGCATGGTGACGTCCCGGGCGTCCAGGACGGTCTCGCCGGCCGGCGCCGCGGGGGCGCTGCCCTTGCTGGTGGTGGTGTCGGTGGTCATGGCTCAGGCCCCTGTCTTGCTGAGGACTGTGGGAGGCGGCGTGTCGCCGGGGGCCAGTTCGGCCTCGTGGAATTCGAGCTGGCGGCGGCGGTTGGGGATCAGACCTTCGGGGCGGAAGCGCATGAGGAGCGCGAGCGCGAGACCGAAGGCGAACAGCTGGTAGTCGCCGAGGAACGACAGCTTGCTCGGGATCAGGTAGAGCAGCGCCGCGCCGACCAGGGGGCCGCTGATGGTGCCCATGCCGCCGAGGACGACGGCGGCGAGCAGGAACGCGGAGTTCGGCGGGACCGTGTTGGCGAACTGGTATTGCTCGGGGGTGACGGTGTAGGTGACGTGCGCCTGTACCGTTCCGGCGAGTCCGGCGAGCGAGGCGCCGAGGGCGAAGGCGATGAGCTTCACGCGGAAGCCGTTGATGCCCATGGCGAGCGCCGCGGTCTCGTCCTCGCGGATGGCGACCCAGGCGCGGCCGATCCGGGAGTCGCCGCTGCGCCGGAAGACGAGGACGACGACGAGGGTGATGAGCAGCATCAGGAAGAAGTAGTTCGCGAAGCGGCCGATGGTGAAGCCGCCGAAGGTGTGCTCGATGCCGAAGTCGAATCCGAGGATCTTGAGGTTCGGGATCGAGGAGATGCCGTTGGAGCCGTTGGTGATGTCGGGGCCCGATGTGCCGTCGGAGTTCATGGCGACGAGCCGGAAGATTTCACCGAAGCCGAGCGTGACGATGGCGAGGTAGTCGCCGCGCAGTCGCAGTGTCGGGGCGCCGATGAGCACGCCGAAGACCAGTGAGGCGCCCGCGCCGACGAGGATGGCTCCCCAGAACGGCAGGTGCACGTCGAAGGGGGACGAGGGCGATCCCGACACCATGGATGCGGCGTACGCGCCGACGCCGAGGAAGGCGACGTATCCGAGGTCGAGGAGTCCCGCGAGGCCGACGACGATGTTCAGGCCGAGTGCCACGGTCGCGAAGATCAGGATGTACACGCCGATGGTGGCGTACTGGTCGTCGCTCTGGGTGAAGGGGAAGGCCGCTGCGGCGGCGAACGCACCGGCGAGCGTGATGTTGCGGTGCCGTCCGGTGTACGTGGAGATCTGGGCGACGAGCCCTGCCTTGGAGAGCGCGGCGAAGCCGAACCCGACGGTGACGAGGAAGCCGATGAAGAGCTCGTCGTACTCGGTGCCGATGCCGTAGGTGAAGACGAGCAGGCCTACGGAGAGCGCCGCGATGATGATCAGGATCTCGATGTACGAGGAGAGCTTGCGCGGTGTGGGCGGTGCCTCGGCGGCGAACGCGCCCTTGAAGACGGTCATCGCGTTGCGCATGCGGTGCTTGAACTGTTCGCTGCCGCTGTCCTCGGGGTCGACCGGGTAGGTGTGCGGCCGTTTGAAGGGCAGGGCGAGGGCGCCGAGCAGGGCGGCGAGCGTGGCTATGCCGGCCACCCAGCCGCCGGCTTCGAGGTTGGCGAGCCCGCCGAGCTGGTAGCTGATCGCGATGAGCGTGTACCAGGTGGTGGCGAAGGCGGCGAGCGCTGCGTATTTGAGCGCGGCGTCGGCTCCGCCGGGAGCGATGGCGCGTACGCCCTTGACTCCGTACGAGGCGAGGCCGAGGAGTGCGGTGAGGGCGCCGACGATGAGGACGAGCACTTGGAGGCCACCGGGGTAGCCGTAGACGGTGAGGTCGCCGGGGAAGGCTGCGGTCCAGGTCCAGGCGAGGAACGCGGAGATGACGGTGAGGACACCGCCGCCGGTCGCCAGTGCGCGGGCGGGGCCCTCGGGGATGGCGATGAGGCCGGTGGGGGTGTTGTCCTGCTTGGGGCTCGGCGTGTCGGCCGCAGTGGTCTGTGTGGTCATGGTTGTCACGCCCTGTCCGCGACGCGCTCGCCAAGGAGACCTTGTGGCCTGACGAGGAGTACGACGATGAGGAGTACGAAGGCCCAGACGTCGGCCCAGGACTGCCCGCCGAGCTGGCTCATGCCGGGGATGTCGTTCATGTAGGCGGTGGCCATGGCTTCGGCGATGCCGAGGACGAGGCCGCCGAGCATGGCGCCGTAGATGTTGCCGATGCCGCCGAGCACGGCGGCGGTGAACGCCTTGAGGCCCCAGAGGAAGCCCATGCGGAATTGGACCTCGCCGTACCGGAAGCCGTAGGCGACGGCGGCGATGCCGGCGAAGGCGGCGCCGATGGCGAAGGCGACGACGATGACGCGGTCGGTGTTGACACCCATCAGCTTGGCGGTGTCGGGGTCCTGCGCGGTGGCCTGCATGCCGCGGCCGACGCGGGTCTTCATCACGAACCAGCCGAGGGCGAACATGCAGATCGGGGCGGTGATCAGCAGGAAGATGTCGCCGGGCTGGATGGTGACGGAGCCCATGTGGATGGAGTCGCCGGGCATTTCGGGGAAGGTGCGGGACGACTTCGCGTTGGGGTACCAGGCCCAGACGGCCTGCTGCAGGGCCAGCGAGAGGCCGATGGCGGTGATGAGGGGTGCGAGGCGGGGTGCGCCGCGCAAGGGGCGGTAGGCGAAGCGTTCGGCTCCGACCGCTATGAGGGTGGAGACGATCACGGCACCTATGAGCATCAGCGGCAGGGCGAGCCACATGCTGGTGCCGCCCGGCAGCCAGAGCCACACGGTGAGGGCGCCGAAGCCGCCGACCATGAAGATCTCGCCGTGGGCGAAGTTGATGAGCTGGACGATGCCATAGACCATTGTGTAGCCGATGGCGATCAGGCCGTACATGGATCCCAGTAGCAGGCCATTGACCAGCTGTTGCGGCAGTTCGTGCACCGCAGGTCCTCCGAGTCTTTCGGTGCCGTGCGGCCTGTTTGCGGTGGCGGGGGGGCCTCGCGGTGGCCGGACGGCTCAGGTGACGGATGCGACGCCGCGCGGGGCGCTGCAGAGGCAGCGCCCCGCGCGGTTTGTGTCGTGGGCTGCGGGGAGGGTCAGCCGGTGTAGGTACCGGACTCGACGGGCTTCCAGCCCTTGGCCGGGTCCTCGGTGGACTTGACCTCGTACACGGTGAGTTGCTTGTTGGTGGCGTCGCCGTACTGGTCGAAGGAGACCTTGCCGGTCACACCGTCGAAGGAGACGTCCTGCATGGCTTCGACGATCTTCTCGCGGGCGTCGTCGGGCAGCTTGCCGTCGTTGTCCTCGACGACCTTCTTGACCGCTTCGATGATCGCCCAGGCGGAGTCGTAGGAGTAGCCGCCGTAGGCCTCGTAGGCTTCCTTGTAGCCGGCCTTCTTGTAGTTCGCGATGAACTCCTTGGCGGACGGCAGTTTCTCGACGGGCTGGCCGACGGAGGTGGCGAAGTCGCCCTTGCCCTCCTTGCCGGCGAGCTTGACGAAGTCGGCGCTGTAGATGCCGTCGCCGCCGGCGAGCGGGATGTTGGCACCGGCCTTCTTCATCTGCTTGCTGAGCGGTCCTGCCGCGGGGTACTCGCCGCCGTAGTAGACGACGTCCGCGTCCGAGTTCTTGATCTTGGTGGCGACCGCGCCGAAGTCCTTGGTGTCCGGGTTCACGTGCTCGGTGCCGGCGACCTTGCCGCCGAGCTTGGTGAACTCGTCCTTGAAGGTGGCGGCGAGGCCCGCGCCGTAGGTCTTCTTGTCGTCGACGACGAAGACCTTCTTCTTCTTGGCCTTGTTGTACAGGTACTGCGCGGCGAACGGACCCTGGATGGCGTCGGTGGTCGCCGTACGGAAGTAGGCCTTGTACGGGCGGACCTTCTTGCCGCCGTTCCAGTCCTGGCCCTGGGTCATGGCCGGGTTGGTGTTGGCGGGGGAGACCTGGACGAGCTTCGCGTCGTCGAAGACCTTCTGCATCGACTCGCCGACGGAGGAGTTCAGGGGGCCGACGGCGCCGAGGATTTCCTTGTTGGCGACGAACTTCGTGGCGTTGGTCTGGCCCGAGGCGGGCTGCCCCTGGTCGTCGGCGGACTCCACCTTGAAGGTGATGCCGTCGACGTACTTCTTCTCGTTGGCCTGCTTGGCGGCGAGATCCACGGAGTTGCGGATGCCGAGGCCCAGCGCGGACAGGTCACCGGTCAGCGGCGCGTCGACACCGATGACGACGGTGGTGCCGCCGCCCGCGGAGTCTCCCTTGTCCTTGTCGTCGCGCGAGCCACAGGCGGTGAGGGTGAGTGCCCCCGCGGTGAGTGCTGCGGTGATGGCTATGAGCGAACGTTGACGCACGATCAGTCCTTTCCCCTGGCACGGCCCTCCCCTGTTGGGTGGCCGAGTCGTGCGCGGAACCGAACTGAGAGGAATCCGGTGGGCGCGGTGACTGGCCGTGACTCTAAGGGCCGAATTGTTCCTGGTGGAGTGGTCAGGCCAAAGGTGTGACGCTCTTGTTATGCCAGGGAGTATTCCGGGCTGGAACTCAGGGGGTGGATGGGGCGGAATACGCCACCTTCGGCGCATCCCGCATGCTGAGACCTTGCAGGACTGTCAGGGTGTTTTACTCATGACATCAGCGTTCGGGGGGCATGCAGCTGTCAGGGCCCGGGAAAGATCTTTTGCGTACGCCGATCCGAGGATGAAGCTCTGTATCTGCATTGCCCGCGCATTACGCAGTGTTACGACGAGGAAAGGGAGTCCGGCATCCCGTGGCACATTTCGACATTCGCGAATGTGCATGGTGATTCGTGCTGTACGAGGGGTTCCCGTTTTCACCGTGAATGGGGTATGGGGGGAGGCCGTGACCGAAAGCGACGCTGACGGCTGGGCGATCCGTCTGACGGACACCGGGGGACCCGAGTCCTGACTGAGGCCGACGGTGAAGCTGAAGGTGCGGTCGCCGGCCCGCGGGTGCGTCATGTCGCCCGTGTACTTCACGGACACGGTCTGCGACGGGTGGAGCGGTGGCGGCGGTGCCGGGGGCCGTGGGCGGGTCAGGTAGAGGCTGAGCCCGGCGGCCCCGACGAGCGCGGCCGTGGCGAGGGCGAGCGCGGTGCGGCGGCGACGGGTGAGGAGCGGGCGAGGACGGACGGGGCGTGCGGAGCCCTGGACCTCGTGGGCGTCATAGGTGTCCTCACCGGGCTCGATGGGGCCGATGGCGTTCACACCCACGGCCCGCCGCTCGGCTCCCCGTCGCGGTAGCGCTTCTCGCACCGCTCGCGGGCCTCCCGGGCGATCAACTTCCGGCCCGCTTCGGCTCCTTGGCGCTTGCGCTCGGCGCGTGCCAGGTCGAGGGTCTCCCGCAGGATCATGTACTGGCCGTTGGAGAGGCCCATCGACTGATAGTCGCCGTACGTCTCCTTGCCCGAGTCGTAGATCTGCCGCCCCCACTGGGTGATCAGGGCCGTGCAGAGGTCTTCGGGGGAGGTGGTGGCGGGAGAGGGGGTGGGGGTGAGGGTGGGGGTGGGTGCGTCGGCGGAAGGGGAGCTCCCGCATCCGGTGGCGGCGAGGAGGGCGGTGAAGGCGAGCGCACAGAGCGGTTTCCGGTGCCTCATGCACCGACGCTAGACCGGAGCCGTACGCTCCGACAATGCATGCGGCGCGTCCGGCCCGTGAGGTGTGCGCCCGCCCCGCGAGGTGCGCGCCCGCCCTCAACCGCCTTATCCGGCAGAGCCGTTGGGTGCCACGTCGCGCAGCAGACAGGTCAGCCGCGCGGTGCACACCCGCTTGTCCTGCTCGTCGGTGATGACGATCTCGTACGTCGCCGTGGAGCGGCCCCGGTGCACGGGCGTCGCCACGCCGGTGACCAGGCCCGAGCGCGCGCCCCGGTGGTGCGTGCAGTTCAGGTCGACACCGACGGCGAGCTTCTCGCTGCCGCCGTGCAGCATCGAACCGACCGAGCCGAGGGTCTCGGCGAGCACGGCGGACGCGCCGCCGTGCAGCAGGCCGTACGGCTGGGTGTTGCCCTCGACCGGCATGGTGCCGACGACGCGGTCCGCGGAGGCCTCGACGATCTGGACGCCCATCCGGATGCCCAGGTCGCCCGCGGAGAACAGGGCGGGCAGGTCGACGCCGAGCGCGGCGTACTCGTCGATGACCTCTTGCGGGAACTTCACGCTGTGCTGCTCGCCCATGGGGCCCTGCTCCGTTCGTCGTCCACGGTTGTCGCTGTTCCTGTCGCTGAGCGAACGCTCAGTCGGTCCCTGATTGTTCCAGGCGTACGACGACGGACTTGCTGGCAGGGGTGTTGCTGGTGTCGGCGGTCGCGTCCAGCGGGATCAGCACGTTCGTCTCCGGGTAGTACGCCGCCGCGCAGCCCCGGGCCGTCGGATAGTGCACGATCCGGAAGCCGGGCGCGCGCCGCTCGACGCCGTCCTTCCACTCGCTGACGAGGTCCGCGTACGACCCGTCGGCGAGGTTCAGCTCGCGGGCGTCCTCGGGGTTGACCAGGACGACCCGGCGGCCGTTCTTGATGCCCCGGTAGCGGTCGTCCAGGCCGTAGATCGTGGTGTTGTACTGGTCGTGCGAGCGCAGCGTCTGCAGCAGCAGCCGTCCCTTCGGGACGGCGGGGAACTCGACCGGCGCCGCGGTGAAGTTGGCCTTGCCGGTCGCCGTGGGGAAGCGGCGCTCGTCGCGCGGGGCGTGCGGCAGGGTGAAGCCCGCGGGGTCGGCGACCTTCGCGTTGAAGTCCTCGAAGCCCGGGATCACGCGCGCGATGCGGTCGCGCACCGTCGCGTAGTCCTTCTCGAACTCCTCCCAGGGGGTGGCCGATTCGGGGCCGAGTACGCGGCGGGCGAGGCGGCACACGATGGCCGGCTCGGACAGCAGATGCGGGCTCGCGGGCTCAAGACGGCCGCGCGAGGCGTGCACCATGCCCATGGAGTCCTCGACGGTCACGAACTGCTCGGCGTGCTTCCCTTCCGGGGTGATCTGGATATCGCGCTCCGTTCGGCCCAGCGTCGGCAGGATCAGCGCACGCGCGCCCGTGATGGCGTGCGAGCGGTTCAGCTTCGTCGACACATGGACGGTCAGGCGGGCCTTGCGCATCGCCGCCTCCGTCACCTCCGTGTCGGGCGACGCCGCCACGAAGTTGCCGCCCATCGCGAAGAACACCTTCGCATCGCCGTCCCGCAGCGCCTTGATGGCGCGGACGACATCCAGGCCGTGCTCACGCGGCGGCGCGAAGCCGAACTCCTTCTCCAGGGCGTCCAGGAAGGCGGGCGCGGGCCGCTCGAAGATGCCCATCGTGCGGTCGCCCTGCACATTGGAGTGCCCGCGCACCGGGCACACGCCCGCGCCGGGGCGGCCGATGTTGCCGCGCAGCAGAAGGAAGTTGACGACCTCGCGGATGGTCGGCACGGCGTGCTTGTGCTGGGTCAGGCCCATCGCCCAGCACACGACGGTGCGCTGCGAGGCGAGGACCATGGAGAGGGCTTCCTCGATGCGCTCGCGGCTGAGGCCGGTCGCGGCGAGCGTCTCGTCCCAGTCGGCGTCCCGAGCGGCCTCGGTGAACTCCTCGTACCCATGGGTGTGTTCGCGGACGAACGCCTCGTCCACGGCCCCCTCGGTCTCCAGGATGAGCTTGTTCAGGAGACGGAACAGGGCCTGGTCGCCGCCGAGGCGGATCTGCAGGAAGAGGTCGGTGAGGGCGGTGCCCTTGAGCATGCCCTGCGGGGTCTGGGGGTTCTTGAAGCGCTCCATGCCCGCCTCGGGCAGCGGATTGACCGTGATGATCTTCGCGCCGTTGTTCTTCGCCTTCTCCAGGGCGGAGAGCATGCGCGGATGGTTCGTGCCCGGGTTCTGCCCGGCGACGATGATCAGGTCCGACTTGTAGAGGTCCTCCAGGAGGACGCTGCCCTTGCCGATCCCGATGGTCTCCGTGAGCGCGGAGCCCGACGACTCATGGCACATGTTCGAACAGTCGGGCAGGTTGTTCGTGCCCAGCTCGCGGGCGAACAGCTGGTACAGGAACGCCGCTTCATTGCTGGTGCGGCCCGAGGTGTAGTAGACGGACTCGTCCGGGCTCTCAAGGGTCGCGAGTTCCTCGGCGACGATGTCGAAGGCCCGCTCCCAGGAGACCGGTTCGTAGCGCTCGGCGCCCTCCGCCAGATACATGGGGTGGGTGAGGCGGCCCTGCTGCCCCAGCCAGTACCCACTGCGCGTGGCGAGGTCCGCGACGGGGTGCGCGGCGAAGAAGTCGGGGGTGACGCGGCGCAGCGTCGCCTCCTCGGCGACCGCCTTCGCGCCGTTCTCGCAGAACTCCGCCTTGTGCCGGTGCTCCGGCTCGGGCCAGGCGCAGCCGGGGCAGTCGAAGCCGTCCTTCTGGTTGACCCGCAGCAAGGTCAGCGCCGTGCGGCGCACACCCATCTGCTGCTGGGCCATCCGCAGCGTATGACCGATGGCGGGCAGCCCCGCGGCGGCGTGCTGCACCTCCGCGACCTGCGGCGCGTCCTGGACCGGATCACCCTTGGGCGGCTTGCTTGCCATGGTCGGCTCCCCTTCGAGCACGTACGTGAGCTACGTCTCCGATCCTCCCACGCGGCAGTGACAGGACGGCGGCGGGTGAGGGTTGGGCCTGACTGTCAGTGGGGCGTGGCAGGATCGGGGACGTGGCAGAAAAAGCAGCGAAGAAGAAGTCCGAGACCGCGACGAAGCCGAGTGGTGAGCAGCGCCCGCGCCTGCTCCTCATGGACGGGCACTCCCTGGCGTACCGGGCGTTCTTCGCGCTGCCCGCGGAGAACTTCACGACCGCGACGGGCCAGCCGACGAACGCGATCTACGGCTTCGCGTCGATGCTGGCGAACACGCTGCGCGACGAGGCGCCCACGCACTTCGCGGTGGCCTTCGACGTCTCGCGCAAGACGTGGCGCTCCTCGGAGTTCCCGGAGTACAAGGCGAACCGCTCCAAGACCCCGGACGAGTTCAAGGGCCAGGTCGAGCTGATCGGCGAGATGCTCGACGCGATGCACGCGGTGCGGTTCGCGGTGGACGGCTTCGAGGCGGACGACGTGATCGCCACGCTCGCCACCCAGGCCGAGGAGGCGGGCTTCGAGGTCCTGATCGTCACCGGCGACCGCGACTCGTTCCAGCTGATCACCGACCACGTGACGGTGCTCTACCCCACGAAGGGCGTCTCCGAGCTGACGCGCTTCACGCCGGAGAAGGTCCAGGAGAAGTACGGCCTCACGCCCGGCCAGTACCCCGACTTCGCGGCCCTGCGCGGCGACCCGTCGGACAACCTCCCCGGCATCCCCGGCGTCGGCGAGAAGACCGCCGCGAAGTGGATCAACCAGTTCGGTTCCTTCGCCGACCTGGTCGAGCGCGCCGAAGAGGTCAAGGGCAAGGCCGGGCAGAACTTCCGCGACCACCTGGACGCGGTGAAGCTGAACCGCCGGCTCACGGAGATGGTGCGCGACGTCGAGCTCCCCAAGACGGTCACCGACCTGGAGCGCGCTCCGTACGACCGCACGGCCCTGGCCATGGTGCTCGACACCCTGGAGATCCGTAACCCCTCGCTGCGCGAGCGGCTCCTCGCCGTCGACCCCGGCGCGGAGGAGGCCGAGGAGACGCCGGCCGAGCCCGGCGTGGAACTGGACGGCACGGTGCTCGGCGCGGGCGAGCTCGCCCCCTGGCTCGCCGAGCACGGCACGGCGGTCCTGGGCGTGGCCACGGTCGACACCTGGCAGCTCGGCACGGGCTCGGTGACCGAGGTGGCCCTCGCGGCGGCCGGAGGAGCGGCGGCGTGGTTCGACCCGTCCCGTCTGGACGAGGCCGACGAGAACGCGTTCGCGGCCTGGATCTCCGACCCGGCCAAGCCCAAGGTCCTGCACAACGCCAAGGGTGCGATGCGGGTCTTCCCCGAGCACGGCTGGACCGTGGACGGCGTCACCATGGACACGGCACTCGCCGCGTACCTGGTGAAGCCGGGCCGCCGCTCCTTCGCCCTCGACGCGCTGTCCCTGGAGTACCTGGGCCGTGAGCTCGCGCCCGCATCGGCGGCCGACGGCCAGCTCGCCTTCGGTACGGAGGAGGACGACCAGGCCGAGGCCGAGTCGCTGATGGCGCAGGCCCGCACGATCCTCGACCTGGGCACCGCCTTCGGCGAGAAGCTCCAGGAAGTCGGCGCGGCCGACCTCCTCAGGGACGTCGAACTGCCCACCTCCACCCTCCTGGCCCGCCTGGAGCGGCACGGCATCGCGGCGGACCGTGCCCATCTGGAGGCGATGGAGCAGCAGTTCGCGGGCGCGGTGCAGCAGGCGGTGAAGGAGGCGCACGAGGCGGCCGGGCACGAGTTCAACCTTGGCTCGCCCAAGCAGCTCCAGGAAGTCCTCTTCGGCGAGCTGAACCTCCCCAAGACGAAGAAGACGAAGACCGGCTACACCACGGACGCGGACGCCCTGGCCTGGCTCGCGGCCCAGACCGAGAACGAACTGCCGGTCATCATGCTGCGCCACCGCGAGCAGGCGAAGCTCCGCGTGACGGTCGAGGGCCTGATCAAGGCGATCGCCGCGGACGCCCGCATCCACACCACCTTCAACCAGACGGTGGCGGCGACGGGCCGTCTCTCCTCCACGGACCCGAACCTGCAGAACATCCCGGTCCGCACGGACGAGGGCAGGGCGATCCGCCGCGGCTTCGTGGTCGGCGAGGGCTTCGAGTCCCTGATGACCGCGGACTACAGCCAGATCGAACTGCGCGTGATGGCACACCTCTCCGAGGACGAGGGTCTCCTGGAGGCGTTCACATCGGGCGAGGACCTGCACACCACGGTCGCCTCCCAGGTGTTCGGCGTGGAGCGCTCGGACGTCGACGCCGAGATGCGCCGCAAGATCAAGGCCATGTCGTACGGCCTGGCTTACGGTCTGTCCGCGTTCGGCCTCTCCCAGCAGCTCAACATCGAGGCGGGCGAGGCCCGTTCGCTGATGGACACATACTTCGAGCGCTTCGGCGGCGTACGCGACTATCTGCGCCGAGCCGTCGACGAGGCCCGCGCGACGGGCTACACGGAGACGATGCTGG
This sequence comes from Streptomyces sp. NPDC086554, assembly GCF_040686095.1. Taxonomy (NCBI): domain Bacteria; kingdom Bacillati; phylum Actinomycetota; class Actinomycetes; order Kitasatosporales; family Streptomycetaceae; genus Streptomyces; species Streptomyces sp. NPDC086554. The sequence goes on along the minus strand of NZ_JBFBJK010000015.1, from coordinate 420 downwards.
GCCGCCGCCGCTACCTCCCGGACCTCAACAGCGACAACCGCCAGCGTCGCGAGATGGCCGAGCGGATGGCTCTGAACGCCCCCATCCAGGGCACGGCAGCCGACATCGTCAAGATCGCCATGCTGAACGTGGACGCGGCCCTGACGAAGGCGAAGCTGAGCTCGCGGATGCTGCTCCAGGTCCACGACGAAATCGTCCTGGAGATCGCTCCGGGCGAGCGCGCGAAGGTGGAGAAGATCGTCCGCCGGGAGATGGCGGGAGCGGTGTCGCTTCGGGCGCCGCTGGATGTGTCGGTGGGGGATGGCGCGGACTGGGAGTCGGCAGCGCACTAGGGCCTGTCCGATGGGTCGGGCCGGTCTTCGCGCCGGGTGCCGATTCAGCAGGGCCGAGCGGGCCCTGGTGCGTGCAGCTGCAAGGCGG